>JABJMI010000939.1 GCA_018659505.1 Planctomicrobium sp. | reverse complement strand
GGAGGTCGAATCAGACACAACGAATTCTTTGCCTCTCCACGTAGAACTAGGTCGACCGCTGTGCATGCAGTACCGGCAGCAGATACAGCAACGTCATAAGATGCGGGGCTGACGACAGTGTCCGCGTCGAGACGACCTCCACCAGCCTGTGCGACATTTTCCACATTCTGAATGTGATCGAGTGGATGCACTGCCTGCAAACTCTTAATCGTCGCGGAGTTAATCTCTCCAAAATCGGGTTTCTCATCCTCTTCTAAGTCTGCGAGCATTTTCCGCAGAACTTCGATTCGATGAGGGTTTTCCGGGTGCTGACCAGTTTGGTGCTCTTCGAATTTTTCTGACGTAAAGACTGTTGTCATCGTCATACTCCGGGAAATCGTTCGAGAGAGATGTGATTTCCGTTGAGATTACTATCATTTATCGAGAGTTACAATCGGTCTGATTCCTAAAGATCATTCGATCACAACGACGTAACTGACTAACCAATAAGAACAAACAACTTGACACCGGGAATTTGCCGATGCTAGCTTAAACTATGCACAATGGTCGAATGGTCGGTCTGTCCCATCAATTCTGAGTTCAGACGGTTTATTCGTCACCTGTTTTTCGGCTACACTTCGAAAGTGAAGCTCTGTTGTGTACCATTTCCAACTCAATCAAATCCGTTGATCAGTTCCACAATCGTGGATTACTTCAACATCACATATGTGGGGGAACCCGGGTGTTTCCACTAACTCGCCAGAGTTTTGTAAAATCAGTTCTCATACTACTATGCCTGACTTCAGGGTTAAGCAGTCAGCAATCAGTGTACGCTCAGGCAGGAGGAGCCGCTGCTCCCCCACCAGCTGCTGGAAATGCGCCAGCAAAGTGGATGCCTCCAAGTTGGTACATGGATACTGGCGCGGCAGATAAGTTTGAGCGGGAGAAGATTAGCATTCTTCAATTCATGAAGACCAATAACCCCAGCAATGCTCAAGTGAAACAGTTGAGTCGCGTTGCGGATTATTATCTCTCTAAGATCACTCATGATGAAGTTCGCCAGAGCATCCCCAAAGCTGTAAATCAACGATTGCTCAGCGATATCCTAACACCGAGTGCTCGCCCCAATGGTCGTGCAGCTCTGCTTGACGAAATTCTTAAGAAGATTCCAGAGATCTTAAATCATCCCAGCGATGTCGTTCGAACTAACGCTTTAATCTTACTTTCTGAGATGAGCATTGAGCCCTCAGATTTCCAGAAGAAAACACCAGCTGTCCCTTACACACCTACCCATAAAATTCTGATTCAAGTTCTAGAAGACTCTCAACAACTACGAGAGAGCAAAATTATTGCTTCTCGCGGACTGGCTCGTATTTGTCGAGACGATATCAATAACACTTTGAGCAGTAACGAACGCTCCGATGTTGCCAATGCGTTAACAAGTGCGATTCAAGCAATTCCTGTCAGTAGCGAAGACGAAGACTGGTGGTATCGCTTCCGGCTTGTCGAAGCACTCGGCTTCGTAAACCGTTTAGATAATGTGAATGGTGAACCAGTCGTCATCGACACGATTCTGGCGACACTTTCTAATCCGAAGGAACATCTGCTAGTGCGATCACAGGCAGCGTTAAGTATCTCTCGCTTACCATTAGCAGGTTCCACGAACGTGCAACTCATAACGAGTCAAATCAGCAAACTTCTCTTAAGACTCTCCGTAGAGTTTATGAAAGACCCTCAAGCAGATCATTGGCGAGATTATTTCTCGCGGGTTTTCCTCTCGTTTCGACCGGAGACGCAAGTGGAAGCAGACAAAGGTTGGGGGCTTCTATATCAGGTGAGAAAAGGTGGTCTTGGCGGGAATTCAGCATACGTCGAAGCAGCTTTTGAACGAGCCATGCCTATTTTCAAAGCCATTTTGCAACCGGAGACACCTACATCAATTCCAGCATCTATCCTGAAAACATTTCAGGAATGGGTTCAGAATAATCTGCCATCGAATAAGAAAGTTACGCCAGCCAGTAAGGCATTGGAGAAGCTT
>JABJMI010000514.1 GCA_018659505.1 Planctomicrobium sp. | reverse complement strand
TGTCGTTGTGCTTGTTCCGAAGTTTTGTAAGTTCTCTTGCCCATTGCGAGTGATCGCACTCGTGAGTTGTTTATACTCAGTCTCGTCCGTGATGAATCGAACACTTCCATCCGCCATGACAATAAGATTTCGTCCTGCATATTTCTCGAAGAGCATTTTCGCGATGCGTGTATCATTCGCTTTCACATCTCCCGGCTGTGTCCAGATCTTTGCTTCCTGAACTTTCGTGTCGACCACTAAGATCGTGTTCGACAATCCATCTGTTACATCACGAAACTTGATACCCTCTTTCTTCCCGGTGAACAATGTGTTTTCACCAACGACAACTTGAAACGTCGTGCGACCTTCCTGTTTCTGCTCACCCGGAATAGCAAACACATCGGGAACCTGAGCCATCAGCTTGCGGTTGTGCGGACTGCTCCAGGGTTCATCAAGATGAAACTTTTTATAGAGATCGTTCTCACCGAGGAAAGGCAATAAATGAACGCGCCAACTGAGTAATTGCTCTCCTTTATCGTTGTGGCTTGCGACGGGAGGGAGATACCCATGAGTGTCGTGGTAGTTGTGCATCGCTAAACCGATTTGCCGCATTCGATTTGAACTGACTTCAAATAGATACTCCGGTGAATACGTATCCGCTTCCTGTTCTGGAACATGCTCCCAACCAGATCGCGCTAACATCTGCTGCTTATCAATCTGAAACGCCATGCTGAAGATGTTCCGCTCAGGCACTGGTCCCGCTTCAAGCGGCATTGGTTCCCCACCCAGAGTGGCTGCCATCCCTTGGTAGATGGAATTGTTAATCAGCGGCAATATGATCGTTTCCATGCGGTACTCATCTGGCTGCACAGAGACACGAATTGCAATCGGATCAAAGAACGTCCGCCAGTATCTTTCGTATGCTGTGACAAACCCTTTGTACTGTTCCGCTTCGGCCTTTGTGACATTCTCGACAGCGATCTCACAACATGGTTTCAGAGAACCTATCGCACCATGATGCGAACAGATTCCTGTCGTACCATCTTCGCTGAGTCTGTATTCACCACCGCTGGGGCAGTTTAATCGTGAATCACCAAAACCAGGCGGAAGACATTCCTTGTTAAGCAGATCATCTATCGATTTTGGAGCTGTTCCATTCTCACTTTCATAAAGTGCGGAAGCGTGGCTGATCATTCGTAAATGGTTGTAGCACAGCACGCGGTGTCGTTCGGTCAACTTGAGGGTTGGACCAGTCAGTCGACGAATGAACGGATCGGAAAGGTAAATCAGCCCGTCTTCTTCTTTTGCTCCGAGTGGCATCAGTGTCCGCATGTAAGCAAATTCAACCGAGTCAGCGAGGCTCGAACGACGATCCTTTTCCTCTCCTGAAAACGTATCAATGACTCGCTTTAAACCTACGAGCGAGTTACTTCGCAGGTGCAAGTCGTCACCGATGTAGGCATAATAAACGTGAACTCGACGATCAGGAGTGCTTAGACTTTTGTAATCAACTCCTTTGTAAGTTCCCTCGCCGCGAGTTGCTTTTGCGTTTGCCTTCTCGGCATTGATCAGGAAGGCATCCATTTGAGCTTTGAAGATCACCGGCTGTTCATATCGAAACAACAGCGTCATATCGCTACCCCGAGTCAGATAAAGGTCGTTACCGGTCGCGACCACTTCTTTTACGACCAGATCGTAAAACGGTTTCATCAAATCGTTCGTTTCAACTGCCAATTGTCGCATTAGCTCTTTGTTGACTTGTGAAGAATACGCCTTGCGATTCGACTGGCTGATGAGATGCTCTCCCCATTGATCGCTGAGGGAAAGGACATCCAGTATTTTGCTGACAGACTGAAAGCGAATGTAGTATTGATCCTCGGGAATGTAACTCGCGATGGGAGCCACTTTCCGTGGTTGGTCTCCGAGCATTTTCTCCCAAGGGTGACTCTTCGTAGTCGGTCCTTTCAAAGTTTCGACCGAGACTGTGGCATGTTCGTCAACGGGTTGCCCTCCATCGACTCCATCCCGCCCTTGTCTGGAATTCGCGGGTGCTTCCGCCATCACTTCAAGTTGCAGGCTCTCCTGAATCGCGAGCGTCCCGGTGAAAAGACTAAAGAGATTGACTCCATCATTACGGCGTCTCCATTCAGGTCGTGAAGAGTTCGTAACGGCAAGAATTTTCTTCGAGAACTCTTGCTCGACGCCCTTTCGAATTGCCAGTTGCATGGCGACATATTGCAGATACGCATCATTGGGGTACATCTCAAGATGCTCGAGTGCCGAGTCGAGAGTCCACTCAATTCTCTTGTTCGATTGCTTCTCGTTTTCTTGTGCGTCTGCATGAGGAGCGAGAACCCCCAGCGAAGTGAGCGAGAAGAGTAATAGCAGACAATGCCGAGAGAAGCGGGGAAGAAGGCACGTCATGGGGGAGACTCCAAGGTCATCGGGGAACAAACAAAGCGATCCGTTCATAGACGAGCGGGGAGCGTAAGCTCCCTGTCCTCCATTCACAGGATCTATACAAGTTACTATGCGTGATTGCTCCGATAATCTCACGCGAGAAAACAAAAAACTTTGATGGTTCTACTCTCCAGCGGGCTTTAAGGAGGACGAACGAGCATTCTAGATGGGAAAACTAAGCTTTGTAGCGCGAGGAGTTTATGAGTGAATGTGAATTACATCTGTATTCGTAAACCATTACAGAAATGAATCTTAGGGAGAATTTAACCCACTGCGACGAGATTAAATGCCGGAAGTCTTATGAGTTGTTGTCGCCCCCTCGGTTGAAAGACTTTCAAACTTTAGAAGTATTTTCTTATTTTCTCTAATTCACGTTGACCGTTTTTCGCAGCGGTCGTATCGTCCTGCTCAGCAAAGGGACGGATGCCTTATCGGTATCAGTCTCTCCCATCTCAAACTTCCATCAAATTTATTACACACAATTCAAAGTCACAGCTCATCGGATCGTCGATGACTGCTGCCGATGAAGTTGCCTCCCTACTCAGCGACTCTCCCGAAAAGGATTTCACAATGAAACGCTTTGCTCTTCTACTTGCTTGTACAGTCATGCTCTCTAGTTCTGGCTGTTGCCTGTTTGGTCGCTCATGGTACGGCGGCGGAAATAATTGCAATCCGTGTGGTGGTGGATACGGTGCTGGCTATGCACCTTCCTATGGCGGTTACGCTCCTCAAGGTGGATGCCCAACCGGTCAGTGTGGTCAGTACCCGGGAGCTTATGTTGGCGGAGCCCCAACAGCTGCGGTTCCTTACGGATACCCACAACAGGCAACACTTGACCCAATGCCCGTTTACTAAGAAAAGCCACTTCAAGTCGCTGAGAACGTGTCGCGACCTTTCGGAGTCATATCCGAAGCCGTGATTCAACTGAGGTCGCTGGTCAAGGGACTAGGGATTGAGGGGCAAGGGTAAAAAAATGCGAACTCATACGCATCAACTCGTTCCTCGGATCGACTTGCGAATGCCATGTATTGAAGCTTCTGTTCGCAAATTTTCGTTTGATGCCCTGAGAAGCTTAGATAGAGTTTGACTCAACACAATTGAATTTATCTTTAAGAACGCCTCGACGATCCGACGGCGTTCTTTTTTCGTTGATATATGGCTCAACAATAATTGAACGGAAGCGACATGACCGAATTCAACTCTCCGGGAAAAAATCAGGAATGCTAATCGGAAAGTTTGATTAGTCTGTATAAGTGAAGATGAGTGTTCCAAAGAGAAATTTCTCAGACAAGCTCGCTATGTGTTTGACATTACGGCTTTCTGTATTTCTCACTGTTAGCCGTGCCTCATTGAGGTGGAATTCAAGCCGTTATTCGAGACCGCGTACAGAAATTGTTGTTAAACAAGATACCTTACTCAAGGTAATCGCACCGAGTTAACAACTCTTCAATTTTCATTTAGCCAGTGCAAGACAACACGACCGACAATTGCCATCGAGCGTCCTGAGCAGGCAGCCGGGACATCGTTTCTCTTATGCCAGTACGGGTAATCGAAATCGATGATGTCGCACGTCGGGATCTTCGCGATTTGATTCAATGGAATATGATCATCCCGAATCTCGTGCTTGCTGCGGTTAATAAATTCCCTTGCCCGCAAACGTCTCGCAGTTGCCCAGATACTGCGAGTTACTTCGGGAGCATACTTGAAACTGTTCTTCTCGATGTAGATGTTCAGATTTCTGTCAGCCACCATATCGAGAAGAATTCCCATGGTGTAACGAAATTCTGTTGGAGGATTGTCTCGATACTGCGTTGCAAAGTATTCAGATCCGAGGAAGAATTTATCGTCTTTGTCATAGACAAGTTCTTCTCCATCAAAGAAGACAAAATCAACTCCTAACTTCGGTTTCACTTCGGACATGTGATGCCCAAGTTCCATCAACAACGCGACTCCACTCCCACCATCATTGGCACCGATGAACGGTTTCATACGGTTCACTGCGAGTGCTTCTTCAGATGGAAAAGGACGAGTGTCGTAATGGCAGCACAGCAGCAGACGTTCTTTCGCATCTGGATGCCAGGAGACAATCATGTTCTTCATCCTGACAGGAGCTCCCGTTTGTGGATGAGCAACATCAAATTCCTGATAGCGAACTTCCGCTCCCAATTGAGTGAAGTGTTTTTCAATCAGTTGCTGTTGTTGCTGCATCCCCTCTGTCCCGGAGATCCGAGGACCAATCGCGCAGACGGTTTTCAGATACTGATAGGCACGATCCGAATCGGGCAATAAGT
>JABJMI010000288.1 GCA_018659505.1 Planctomicrobium sp. | reverse complement strand
CGAACGTAACCTCTTTGGACATCATTTTGAACCTGCCGATCTCTATTTCGATATAAGGGTTTTCATCTGGGTTTGGGTCTGTGCTGCCCATAAAAAACCTACCCGAAGGTATTTCGACGAGTTCAATTAACTCCATGATGGATTGAGGGGTACGAACGGTAAGCGGATCAACGCTATTAATTTCTGCTCGGTCTTTACGCACCAAGTACTTATCTAGCAAATCTTCTAGAAGCTGTGATTCTTCAAAAGGGCTATTCATTATTTCATCTTTCTATATTTAAGCTGACTGCAATCAACGCATCATCACCCCTTGGTAATGGCCTCATTCAAATTGAGTAGCAAGCGGGCGACTGCGGTTAACGCTGCGAGTTCTGGTTTGTCAATCCCATTCGGCACAGATGACTCACCAACTTGCAGGATTGCTTCTGTCTGTGCAGCATCTTTTTTGACGAGTGCCAATGTTGATTGAAACTCTTCTTTTAAGATTTCAACCTCTGCCGAGGAGGGTCGTCTAGCAGTGATAAGCCGAAATCCGTATCGAATCTGTTCTTCCGTCGTTGAACCTCCTTCGTCGATCATTCGCAACGCGAGATGTCTCGCAGCCTCGACAAATTGAGGACCATTTAATAGCAGTAGTGCTTGGAGCGGTGTGTTGGTTCGCGAACGTCGAACTGTGCAAAATTCCCGCTCTGGAGCATCAAAGGTTTTGAGCATCGGTGATGGGACCGATCTTTTCCAGAATGTGTACAAACTTCGGCGGTACAAGTCTTCGCCTTGTCCTTGTGGGTACTCTTTGGAATACCCCGGTCGATTATTCAGTTCCATCCAGAGTCCTTTGGGCTGATATGGATAGACGCTCGGACCACCAAGTTGATGCTTTAAGAGTCCACCTGCTGCAAGTGCAGAATCTCGAACTTCTTCGCCATCCAGCCGCATCCTAGGGCCGCGAGCCAGTAACCGGTTTTCAGGGTCTTGCTGATACGATTGAACCCCGACAAGAGATGATTGCCGATAAGTAGCGGAGGTGACAATCAAGCGATGAATATGTTTGACGTCCCAGCCAGAACGAACGAACTCTGTAGCTAACCAATCGAGTAACAGGGGATGGCTGGGAAGTTCTCCTTGAGCACCAAAATCTTCGGATGTTTTGACAAGTCCTACTCCAAAGAGTCGCTGCCAGTAGCGGTTGACCGCCACCCGTGCTGTGAGCGGATGATTAGGATGGGTCAACCATTTGGCAAAGTCCAGCCGATTCGTTGGTGCATTGGCAATAAGTTCGGGAAAAACGTCAGGCAGACTCGGGATCACAAGATCCGTTGGCTCGTTGTATTGACCACGATTGAGTACAAATGTTTTGCGAGAATTTGGAAGATCCTGCATGATCATCGTCGCAGGAATGGCAGCTGAAAGTTGCTTCTGAATCGCAGCCTGGCGGTCTTCAAGTGGCTTACGTATTTGATTGTTCGCAAGAAAGTACTCTTTTATGGTCGCTGATTCTTCTGCTGATCGTTTTGCATTGACCTTCGCTGCAATTTTTCTAATCTTGTTTGGAATACCCTTTAGGTCCAGAAGTTGCGGAGGGCTTGTTGTGACCGAGAAACGCGGACGTCCAACGCCGTGAGTCCCAAAACTCGCTTCGTGCCGTAAGCGAAAACGAAGTTCAGTTCCACCTTCAAAACCGAACGGTTCCGCTGCTACAAACATCGCCGTGGCTGGCACTTTACGTGTCGGTCCATCAACAGCCCAACCGTTGTTGTTGGCAACAGTCCCATCAATCGCTTTGGCGATTTCATAATTCGCCTGAGAGTAATCAGCGATAGCTCGTGTGAATTTGATGGGCTGAGTCTGCGTTGAATCCTGAACGGAAACTGCAATGAGTTCAAACTCACTTAAGACGAAGTTGGAGTTGCTGTAGCGTCCTGGTCCATTTCCCGGAAGTGATGGATGTGTGAGAGCTTCTAGTCGAACGGCTGTGATGCCCTTGGCGTCCGTCGTCGCACTAATCTCGTAAATGTCCTGACTTGGATTCGCTCCTCCAACGAGAACTGAATCGTCATCTAATTTGGTGAAAGTTGATCCACCTGAGGACTTCGTCGATTCGGGTGCGAGAATCTGCCAGTCCGTTTGGCTAGATAAGGCGATTTCTTTCGCCCAGGGTTCCAAGTGTTTTTCGATATCGAGTGGCTGAGCGAGTTCTGCCTTTAATGATTCAAGCTCAGAGCTTAACTCTTTCAGTCGAGTGTCAGCGAGTGGTGATGAGAT
>JABJMI010000842.1 GCA_018659505.1 Planctomicrobium sp. | reverse complement strand
TGATGATGTCCAGGTTGGTGGTGATCACTTCCTCTCCGGGAGAAAGACCGGATGTGACAAAGGCAAATACTTGATATGTCTCGGCAACTACGATTTCTCTTACGGTCGCAGTTTGAATTTCCTCGTTTGCTCCGCTGTTGCCGGTAGCGACATAGAGAATGCCGTTGAGCAGGGCATCTCGTGGCACAAGAAAACCTTTGCTTGCAGGCAATAAATCGGCTTCGATTCTGGCATAGACAAACGTACCGGGGCGTAATGGTCGTTGTTGCTCCCTGTTTTCGACTTCGACGAAGACTTGAACAGTTCGGGTCTGCTCATCAGCAATTGGATCGATTCGGGAAATGACTCCTGTCCACTTTGTAGCATTGTCTTTGATGAAGTCTGCTTCCTTTGCAACAAGTTCCACTGTGAGAAATTGCTTCTCTTTAATCAGTGATTGCAGAATGTCTGCATCATCAACAGAAACAGCGATCGGAACTTCCACACGATTCCTGGTTGTGATTTCAACCAATGGGTCACCAGTTCGAACATACTGACCTTCTTCTACGAAAACTTCGCTGATCGTCCCTGTAACGGGAACTCGAACGGTTGCTTTATCGAACTCCAGTTCTGCGAGTTTCAGGTCGCTTTCATGGGTCGCTCGTTGAGAAGAAATCTCTTCCTTTTGAATCGGGATGAGTTCGGCTTCATTCTCGAGACGAATTAAACTTTCGCGGTATTGTTCAAGTTCCAACCGTGACTGATTGACTCTCGTCTCATTTTCGACTCCTTGCTTATAGAGACCGAGAATACGTTCGTATTCTGCAGTGATCGTCGCTAGCCGTTCCTTCTGTTGTGCGAGTAGCCGTTCGTTCAAGACTTCCTCACGATTTAATTTTTGCAGACTGACCTCATTCTGGTTGAGTAGATTCTCGACTTGCCTGACACGTTCGAGATATGTTTGAGAATCAATCTGAATGAGAAGTGAACCGAGCTTTCGCGAGGATTGTCCCGTTGGAAGAGACACAATCTCTGGACCATTCAACTCAGTACCGACTTCGAAGTCCATTTTCTCCGTGACTTTTCCACTGACCTCAGCAGAGACAGTTACCTCGACATCTGGTTGAGCAGTTCCAAAACTGGCGATGTATCGCTTTAAGGGGGCTGGTTCAACACGATATGTCTGTACTCGTAGAACATTCGGTTTTGGTTCTTCACGCGGTGGCGGAGTTTTCATCGCAGCCAAACCTTGGAAGAATCCAAATCCTAAACTCAGAATCAGCAGAATGAAAACGATATTCGCAAGCCACTGCACCCATAATGGTGCATATCGTCGCTTCGATTGAGATGTTTCGGCATTGATTGATGAATCTATCTGAGAATTTTCCGGCATCGATCATCTACATTGATTGCTAATAAAGGAATGACTTTGCTTCAATTTAGTCTTCTGTCGACGAAAGAAACAGATACGAATTGCAGTTTCCCAATATGTAACAATTCTCTTAGCGTCGCGAACATTCTTATGCGGAAGAGGTTCGCTGCCCAACGAGGAAGGATATCATTAAGATTCGAGGAGCATGATGTTTGGAGACTCAATTAATACTTTCATTCTGATTACCAACTGCAATGTCTTTATCACCGGAAACCAAAGAGCAACTTTCTTCAGCTGAGATGACTCAGGCTGAAAGAATGCACTTTGAAGAACACGGTTATGTGATTTTACGTCATTTAACGAGAGAGGAAACGGTGAATGAGATACGCAACATTACCCTCCAAGACTGTGATCAAGAGGTCGCACCGATTGAATTTGAAGCGGATTTGAAGTATCCCGGTGCGCCCGATTCATTGGACGAGTTCGGTGGCAAGACCATTCGTCGCTTGAAACAAGCACACAGTCGTGGAATCGTTTTTACGGACTGGTTGACTGCACCGAACCTTGTGAAGAGCCTGCAACAGATTCTTGGTCAAGATTTGGTCTGCCCGCTGGCTCATCACAATTGCATCATGACGAAAGAGCCTCGCTTCAGCAGCGACACGGGATGGCATCAAGATATTCGATACTGGTCATTCACGCGACCTGATCTTGTCAGTACATGGCTCGCTTTGGGAAATGAAACTAAAGAGAACGGTTGTCTACAATTGATTCCTGGATCGCATCGAATGACCTTCGGTCAGCATCAATTCGATTCAGAACTCTTCTTTCGCAGCGACCTACCAGAAAATCAGGCAATTCTCGATAAGAAAATCTACGCAGAACTCGCTCCCGGTGATGTCTTACTCTTTCACGCGAGAACCTTGCACGCAGCGAGTCGCAATCATTCTGATGAAACAAAATACGCGCTCGTCTTTACATTTCGCTCGTTGGATAACCCGCCGAAACTGGGAACAAGAACGGCTGAGAGTCCGGAGATTTTGATTCATTGAGGGCACTCACTTAAAGTGAGTGGCTAACGGATCGATGAAACGCTTTCCGAAGAATTCCAATTCAATTCGTCATTCGCCCAACGTCTTTAAACACTTCTCAAGAATCTTTGATGCCACCGGGGCAGCGACTGTCCCACCGAATTGAGACGAGCCTCGCGGCTCATCAACACAGACCAGAACAAGAATTCGCGGTTTCTCAGCAGGTGCTCCACAGATAAAAGAACAGACGTTTTTGTTTGAATAGTACCCACCGTTGGGATTTACTTTTTGTGCGGTTCCTGTCTTTCCGAAAACAGAGTAGTTCTCTAGTTGTGCCTTCTTCCCAGTTCCTCGTTCAACAACTTCGAGCATTGGATTCTCTACGACCCATTTTGCGACTTTTGAGTTGATAATTCGTGAGACGACAACTTGTTGAGGCTGAGGAGTCTTGTGATTCGTCTTGAGTAACAAGTGAGGGCTGATTTTTCGACCTCCGTTCGCCAGGATCGCATGAGCGGAAATCATCTGTAATGGTGTGACCGCCAGTTCGTGCCCCATCGGAATAGAACCGGTGGAATAGCCGTCCCATGCACGCAAAGGACGCAGCAATCCGGCGACTTCTCCCGCGAGTTCTACTCCGGTCTTCTTGCCGAATCCAAACG
>JABJMI010000849.1 GCA_018659505.1 Planctomicrobium sp. | reverse complement strand
CTTTTCGTGGTTAAAAGACCTTTGAGCTTTTTTAGTCGGTGAACGGTTACAAGCTATCTGCGTTAATCCGCTGCATCCGCGTTCTAATCATTCGTCGCATGTGACCTTATGCCAAATACGATTCCTTTGTAATCCTTTAATGATGTTCATTGTTGGTCAACGAAGCATAGCGTCTCACGATCTCTCGAGCACTGCGCAATCCATCCACCGCAGCGGTGATGATTCCGCCGGCGTAGCCTGCTCCTTCACCGACTGGGTAGATGCCTCGCATTTCTGGAATCTCGCGGCTTTCGTGATCTCTTAGAATTCTTAACGGAGCACTTCCCCGCATCTCTGGTCCGACGAGTAGAGCGTTTTTCAAGAACATTCCCTTGAACTTATGGTCCATGATCGGGAGACCGTTTTCGATTCCTTCATTCACAATCTGCGGAAGCACCTGTCGCAGGTCGGCACTGATGGTTCCTCGCAGGTAAGAGCTTTGGTATGTCGTCTCGCCGATGATCGAAGTTTTATCCATGTAGTGTTTCGCTCGCTGAATTGGAGAGAGGTATTCGTTGTTCCCAATTCCATAAGCAATCGATTCAAATTTTCGCTGTAGTTCCATACCCGCTAGCGGATGGTTGCTGCCGAAGTATTTCGGATCGAGGGTCACCATCAATCCGCTATTGGCGAATTTCGTGTCGTGTCGAGAGTTACTCATGCCGTTCGTGCAAAAGTGTTTCGGCTCTGAAACACTCGGGATCACAGACCCTCCCGCACACATGCAGAATGAATACAAATCCGCCGGTTTCCCTTTCGCAACAATCGAATAATCAGCCGCTCCCAGCAGATCAAAATAGCGTTTGTGACCGTATTTCCATTTATTGATGTTCTCTTGCGGTTGTTCGATTCTTAAGCCGAGTTGAAACGCTTTCGGAACCATCGGGACACCGCTGCCATGTAGCATTTCATAGGTGTCACGAGCGCTGTGTCCAATCGCCAAGATGACGTGCTTGGTCTTCATGACTCCGCTGGATGTCTCAATCCCCATGAGTTGACCATCTTGAGTCAGGAAACCTTCCAACCGACAACCGAAGCGATATTCCCCACCCAACGCTTCAATCTTTCGACGATAGTTTCGGCAGATCAACGGCAGTTTATTACTGCCTAAATGCGGACGATGTTCGTACCGAATTGATTCTCGTCCACCACAATCAATTAATGATTCCAAGACCCAATCAACGTCAGGTCCGGAGAGTCGACAGGTCAATTTTCCGTCGGAGAACGCCCCTGCTCCACCTTCACCAAACAGATAGTTGTTTTCCTCATCGTGGTCAGCGTGCTCTTTATCGAAAGCTCGAAGTTGAGGAACTCTCTCTTTGACTGCGAAACCACGTTCGATCAAGATCGGTTGATAACCTTTTAAGGCGAGGTAGTAGCCTGCCAGTAAACCAGCGGGTCCAGTTCCGACGACGATTGGTCGCTCGTTGAGTGGACTCGCTCCGGGAATTGGATCATCAAAAATGGAAGCTTCGAACTGCTCGACCTCTTTTCGTTTTTGAATCTTGTTTGCAAGATGCGGATCGTCTGGCAAATTGACAGCGACCGAATAGACAAACTTAATGTCATATTTCGAGCGGGCATCCAAACTCTTTCTAAGGATGCGAAAACCGGGAATATCATCTCTTTTGATTTGTAATTTCTCACCGATCACCTGAGTTAAATCTGACTCGGGGGCTTCAGCGGATAGTCGAAGATTTGTGAGACGAATTTGCATAGCGTAATTAATCGTATTAGGTAGGGATTTGAGAAACATAACGCATTTCTAATCAATCCGCATTGTGGAAAGCATTCGAAAGAAGACATAGCTGAGAATTCCCAACAGTGATGACACTTCACCCGGAAAATGTCTGGAAATATGAGTTCTGCTGAAAGAATTGTTTGTGGCAATTCGACTAAAGTCGGTTGCCCAGCGGGCTGCTCACTTTAAGTGTGCAGCTAAACAACTATTTGCTAATATTTGCTATTTCCAGATTTACCATAACTGATCCTTCGATAGATTCCGAAACAGTTCTCCTCATGAAATTTGCAGCGATTGCCTCGGACGACGCAATACAACCTGTCTTGCAGGCGATCAACGCTTGGCAAAAGAGTGAGGTTCTGCATATTTGGGGAGAGAATGACCTCATTCGCGATCAGATGCAGCAGATCGTACCCTCTGCGAATCTGTTGTCAGGATGGGATGAACTTCTGGAAAAAGACGCGGTCGATTTCATTGTGGTTGCGGGTGTCAGCGAATCGATTCTCTCCGCGACCAAACAGCTTTTACAGGCTGGGCAGCGAATTCTTGTTGTCGTCTCGGCAACTGCGAACGCGGTCAGAATTTTTGACTACACTGCACTTTGGCAAGAAGCACCTGATCGCTTACTGCCGCTCTTTAGTTCTGGTGTTGGAGGAATCTCTAAATCGGTTGCTGAACAATACGATGAAAACCGCTTAGGGAAGTTATGGAATATCAAATTCCAGCGAACCATTGAAAAGAAACTTGCCGACGATAATTTGTCTCTCGATATCGCACAGCAATGGTTTCTACAAGATTGTGCCTGGATCAGAAAAATTGATCCAGTGGCGAACTTAGTGACGATGACCACCACTGGTCCTGAGCCGGAGAAGCCTGTGCAGGTCGACATCCGGCTCACGGGTGAACAGGCTCTCGACACCGAATGGTCGATCTCAACCGGAACTTCCGCAAGCTGGCAATTGGAATTCATTGGCGAACAGGGAAAAGTCTCGCTGGGATGCAAAGACAATCAACAATTACGGATCGAGCCAACTGGGATCGACTTATTGCCCCAAGGTGAAAACTATTTAATTGATGATATCAAACGCCAATTGATTCTCCTCGAAACGGGAGAGCACGACCTCGATTGGACGGATCTCATCAAACTGGGTGAATTCGGTGCTACTGCGAATCGGTCTCTGTTGAAACGTAGAACTTATCCTGTTCACTTTGAGGAAGCCTCTGAAAGAAGTCAGTTCAAATCACAAATGGCAGCCATCGGCTGCGGTGCCCTGCTCTGGGCGATGTTTGGAATGATTACTTTACTCGCCATTGGTGCTGTCGCTGATCCTAGAGACCGGGAATATCTCACCTCATCGTCAGCGGATTATGTTATTTGGAATCATGAGTTCTCAGT
The DNA here is from genome assembly GCA_018659505.1 of Planctomicrobium sp. Lineage (GTDB taxonomy): Bacteria > Planctomycetota > Planctomycetia > Planctomycetales > Planctomycetaceae > Thalassoglobus. The sequence continues at coordinate 34 of JABJMI010000849.1, read as the reverse complement.
CGCTGAGACCACTGAACTCAGCGAGACAGGTCTG
>JABJMI010000937.1 GCA_018659505.1 Planctomicrobium sp. | reverse complement strand
CGAGTTAGTCCCGCTTTGGACTCGATCCCAATCGCTTGCTCTTCACCCTCATAGTGAAAGAAGAGTGCTGGCTCGGGCCATTTCGATTCTTCTGGAAGAACAATTGCAAAGCCTTTGATATCGGAAAGTTTGTAGGTCGTCGGGCTCGAATACTTCCCCATATCTCCGCCGACGACGATGGAGTCCTCGAGGAGAACTGCCTGTCGACGCGTCTCGACACCATCAAACATCCACCAGAGAGCGCCGGCAAGTCCCAGTCCCATGCCAATAATTTCCACCCAGTTCTTCGGTTGCCCGGGAGGAGCTGAAGCATAGAAAGACGCACTCACCGCAGTGCCAGCGATGACTAGAAACAGAATAAGATTAAACCAGGATTTTGTCGTGCGAATTCGCTGTTGAAAAAACCAAGGCTCATTCCAGACAAATCGTTTACGTTTGAAGAGAGCCATGCGTGAAGGCGTCCAGGTAAGAAGTAAAACGAATGTATGGAAAGGGTGTCTTTAAATTATCGGGCAGGTGAAAGCGTTGCAATTAGTTCATTGAATGACGGACTGTTAGTCATGTTCTACAACCATAATTTTCAGTTCAATTTCATCAGCGAATGGGGAGCATGTAGAAGCGCATTCGCTAAACTGGAGTTCCAATCCTATAGTCGGCTCTCAGGTTGTTTACAAAATGTTGCAGCAAGACAAAAACGTATTTTTGAGAGGATGGAAATGACCGAATTGAACTGTCCACATTGCGGCTTTACCGATGAATTGACGCATGTGGTTGGTGAGCAACGGGAATGTGACCATTGCGGCAACTTTTTCGAATTCACGAAAAGTGGTGAACTAATTAAAGTTGCAGCGAACCCCGTCACTTCAATTCAAGTGAACTCAAAAGTAATAGTTCAGGCTGACAAGGTATTGCTTCAGAGTGGTGCGATTCTTCCCGCTTACTGTATCAGGACAGGCGTCCCAGTTGACCGACATGAAATGGTTACAAAATCATTCACCTGGTGTCCCAGAGCAATTTTATTAATGTCTCCTCTAATCCTTGTCTATCCTTTTACACCGCTTTTCATTATTGCCTATTTCCTACTAAACAAAAAATGTGTAGTGACATTTGCAACCTCAGAACCGATACAGCGGAGAAATTCTCTAGCTCTAGGATACATCGCTGTGAGCGCTGCTGTGATTGTTGGGTTAGCAGTCGATGGGTTCAATCACTTCCCAGTGATCTTTCCAATTCAACTTCTACTCGTGATTTCTTGCTTGGTGGTCTATTACCTGTTCATTGCAAAAAACGACCTGTCGATTTCGGCACATCAACGCGGATGGTTCGTTGTTTCCGGTTTCTCAGAAGAGTTTATCCAGCGCCTTCTAAGCGAATAGGGATCGCCGAGAACCTAAAAAAGCACCAACAGTAGACGGAATTTTCTGTTGAAAACTTGTTCCACTATAAGTTCCTATTCTTGCAACTCGACCTCGAAAGAATTGTCATCTTTGAATTGATTGAGTAGAGTGGAAATGATTGTCCAACCATCGTTTCCCGCCTGATAGTCAAAATCTACTTATCGATATGAGGTTTTTCCTCAAACAAACTGAGATGAGATGTTCTCTTCTGGGGTTGCGCAGCTCACTCTGCCTGATTCTGGCAGGGTGGATGTTGTTGACGTCGGTTGGGATCTCTTTGACTGGACCGCTTCCTATTACGAATCCAAAATGTCAATGTGAAATACAAGCACAGCGATCTCAGAATTGTTGCTGCTTCCCTGATGTAAAACAGAACGGGAAGAGTTGTTGTCCTCAAACTAAGGACCAAAAATCACAACCGCCTGAAGATGATGGTCAACCGCAGTTGAGTTCTTACTGTGGACTCCCCGCATCGAACGGAATTCTCATTGACCGCGAGCCACGACTCTCTGATTCTGAATGGAATGTCTCTCCGCGATTGACGACATTGGAATCTCTTCCGTTGGTCAATGATGTGGCTATTTCACATGAGCTATTAGTCGATCTGCCCCCTCCCGAATTCGCAACCTGCTGAAGCGAATTCTGTCTTACGATCCGTTGCGGACTCATCTGAGAGTCTGTTGCGAGATCATATATCTCGATGTTTGAGGGGAAACATGAACAACTTACGCGCCAGGAAATCTGGCTTTACTTTGATTGAATTACTCGTTGTGATCGCAATTATCGCGATCTTAATCGCTCTACTATTACCCGCTGTCCAACAGGCACGCGAAGCCGCACGGCGCTCACAGTGCAAAAACAACTTGAAGCAACTCGGGCTGGCGCTTCATAACTATCACGACACATTTGGAACACTTCCTCCCGGCTATATTTCTCGCAACGTCAACATGACCGCTGCCGCCAGTGTGGAAACGGGACCAAATTTCAGCTGGGGAGTGATGCTGCTACCGAGCCTTGACCAGTCACCACTTTACCAGCAGCTTAATCTCAGCTTGGATGCGACTGATCCAGTAAATAGTCCATTGGGAGAAAACTTCCTTACAGTCTTTGCCTGTCCTTCTGATCCGGGGCAAGAGAAATTCACAGTCAACGATGGCACTACGGATTATATGCTGGGCAAGGCGAACTATATCGGTGTTTATGGCTACGGAAGTGTCACCATGAATCCCGGCAACCCGAACCCGGCAGGCATGTTCTTCCGTAACAGCAGCGTCCGTTTCCGGGATGTGACAGATGGACTTTCCAACACAATGCTCGTTGGCGAGAGAAAAGCCGTTCATCGCTTCCCTCCGGCAACTGCGGATGTCGCCTCAAATTCAACATGGTATGCAGCGATTCCAAACGTGACGCGACCGTCTGGAATGATGATGATGGCTGACGAAGCTCAATCCTCACTGATCCTGGGGCATGTTGGGCAGATGATGATGGCAATGGGTGGCGGCATGGGCGGCACAATGCACCATACTCCGAACAACACCAATCATATTGTGAACTTCTCATCGTCCCACGTTGGCGGAATTCAATTCCTGATGGCGGACGGTTCCGTCCACTTCCTGAGTGAGAACATCGACTACAACACATTCCGCTGGTTAGGGCAGAAGTCGGACGGCGAAGTGCTTGGCGAGTTTTGAGTGATTTAAGAAGATAGAAACTCAGACACCTCGTAGCTGATTTTAGTTACGGGGTGTTTTTCGTTATAACCGTTCACGACTTCTGTTTAAGAAATGAACAGAAGGGCGCGGAGGGAGCAGAGAAGCTATTTGATTGATGAACTAATAAGACAGGCAAACGGCTTAAGAGACGATATTCGAAGGCTTTGTTTCGCAAGACTTGTTAAGTCAAAGAAAATTCCAACATAGATCAACGAAAAACTCAAGGTGCTTCATCAACTTAACTTCAAGAATACTCTGCTCTCTCTGTTTCCTCCTGTTCAATTTTTTCCGTGAACGGTTACTTTTCATTCTCTGTTTCGTTTTTCATTCATTTGGGTTCATCGAGATAATGAATTGAAAAAAACATGGGGATTTTCTCAAAAAGCACGCAACCATATCCTCAAGAGCCTAATAATAGATTGAGAATATATTCGAAGAAGAATCTCAGGGTTTGCTTGCCTGATCACCGAGCATCCGCTCTCGCTTTCCGACATAATTCAGGGGTTGAATGAATGGTTAAATTAGATGTTCCGCTCGTTGCGCAGACAAAAGATATGTCTTGTTGGAATGCTTCAGCACAAATGTTGTGGTATTACTCCCAAGGGAAAACACAGCGTGCTGGACCGATGAATTCATTGGGTAAAATTTTTGAAGATAACAAAGGTCTTACTATTCCGGGTTTCATCAAGCTTGCCAAATCTGTTGGTTTGATGGCATTGCCAGACGAAGACAGCTTTACTTCACAAAAACTGGAAGCCTTGTTACGTACTTACGGACCAATCTGGTGTGCAGGAGATTGGTTTGGATTCGGGCACATTGTCGTCTTAACCGGAGTTGATGGAGGAACCATCTATTTTAATGATCCTGACCAGGGCAAAGCGAAAGAGGGGACATTAGCCTGGTTTAATGAAAAACTATGGAAAGTTAAGAGCCGAATGATGGTGAAAGACCCGGCACGGTATTGATCGTTGGCTTGAGTCATTGGTTATTTAATCAGCTCAAATAGTTCGTTGAGTCCTGTCTATTGATAAAATTGAACTCTTAAAATTACTCGAACAATCTTTGAAAAAGTACGCAACCATTTCCCCAAGCACCTGATAATAGATTGAGAATATATTCGAAGTAGAATCACAGGGTTTGCTTGCCTGATCACCGAGCATCCGTTCACGCTTTGACACATTAATCAGGAGTCGGATGATGGTTAAATTAGATGTTCCGCGCGTTGCGCAGACGAAAGATATGTCTTGCTGGAATGCTTCAGCACAAATGTTGTGGTATTACTCCCAAGGAAAAACAGGGCGTGCAGGTCCAATGAATTCGCTTGGTGACAAGTTTGCAGCGAACACAGGAGTTTCGCTGGAAGATTTCATGAGACTTGCCAAGTCAGTTGGACTCATTCCTGTTCCTGAACTCGAAAGTTATTCCGCACTCATCCTCGAAGGGATACTTCGGGCATTTGGACCGGTTTGGTGTGCAGGGCAATGGTACGGTGTTAAACACATTATCGTTTTAACTGGGGTCGAGTCGGGAAAAGTCTTTATCAATGATCCAGATAAAGGAGTAGCAAAAGAAGGAACGTTGGAATGGTTCAATCAAAAACTTGACAAAGTGACCAACCGCATGATGGTCAAAGACCCGAGCAGGTATTGATTGATCGCTTCAAGTCGGTACGTATCAGTTACGTTTTCGTTTTCAACACGAGATTTTCGCTACACATGCACAGTCTGAAATCGTCTGAACTCTGTTTTAATTAGAAGTTGATTTCACCGGCTCAGCACGCATGACGAGCATCCCCAACGGTGGCAGTGTCAGTTCGATGCTTTGTTCCATGCCGTGCATGGAGCCTTTTTTGGATTTGACACCACCGGCATTGCCGACGTCGGTTCCTCCGTAGAGCGAAGCGTCGCTGTTGAGGAGTTCTTTGTAGAAACCGGCTTTGGGGACTCCAACGCAATAACCTTCGCGCGGGACCGGTGTCATGTTCATCACGATGACGAGTGACTCTTCGGTATTCTTTGAGAACCGACAGAAGGCGTACACGCTGTTGGCTGCGTCATCGGCTTGAATCCAGCGGAAGCCTTCGCTGCGACAATCGAGTTCGTGTAGCGCTGGGTGCTCAATGACGATTTCGTTCAGATCTTTGACGAATCGCTGAATACCTTTGTGGGTATCGAATTCAAGCAATCCCCAGTCGAGTTCAGCGTCGTGATTCCATTCGGTCCATTGACCGATTTCGCCACCCATGAACAGTAACTGCTTACCTGGGAGCGTTCCTTGGTACCCGAGCAATAAACGCAAGTTGGCAAACTGTTGCCATTGATCGCCTGGCATTTGTGAGATTAACGACTTCTTGCCGTGGACCACTTCATCATG
>JABJMI010000319.1 GCA_018659505.1 Planctomicrobium sp. | reverse complement strand
GTGCAGCTTATCGTTACCTCATTTTATGCGGCTCTGCTCGCTTCAGTCTTGTATGAAGTTAGTCGTTCGAGTGAATCCCAGCACTTCACGGTGAACTTGAAAGGTTAGGTTTGGTCTGAAAGCCATTGATACTGAATTATTTAACGAAATCCGAATTCAATTCGCCAAGCCATCCTACGTTATTTTACATTTTTTCCTGCCCGTTCCGCGATCACTCGTGTTGGATCTTGATGTCGTTGGGATACGGCATTCCTTGACCGGTCTCTAAAAACTGCTTAAGGCTGATGAGAAACATTGGCCATTTTGTGCGGAAGTATTGAATAGCCGCATCAGGAGTTTCGGGACCAGTGGTATGTGTCAGCGTTACGAAGACCTGTTCGTTGGACTCATTGAATTCAAAACAAAGTTCTGACCGATGCCAAGGCTCAGGCCCCGCAAGTAGTTTCAGGCGGACAAGTTCGTTATCCGAGAGTTCGTCGATCTCCCACGTGTGATTGGGATATCCTGGAAACACGAGTTCAATGTGAGCCCCAACCGTTGCCGCACCAGTAGCTGACGTCGCCCACCACGATTGGATTTTCGCTGGCTGGTAGGTTGCGTCATAGACATTTTGCAATGACGACTTAATTCCAACTCGGTGACGGATTTCGTTCATTTTCAGTCCATGGTTGTTGCATCACAATTAAAACTAATCTGAATCGACCTGCATCTTCGCTAACAATGTAGGAATATTACTCAATAGGTCAATTTTAGATTAAGCAATTTGTGATGTCATGAAAAGCATGAACTTTGTAGTTGAGCTACGAACGAGAGCATTGTCTGAAGTTCGCTGCGAATGAACCAATGAGACCGACCAAGGGAAGAGTAGAAACACGGAGGAGACAGAGAGAAGCCGGCAAACCTCAGCGATGAAATGAGAGAAAGTGGAACACAGATCGCCATAGATGAAAACAAATTAAAGAAAGGCAATCAACGACCTTCAACCACACACAACATAATCGACAGGCATAACGACCAACATCTCCGGGTTGCCGCCAGCGACGTTGATTTCAAATTCGGGACGGACGGCAGCCCCAGTGCATTTTTTGTTATGCAAAAGTCGGAGTCAGAGGTCAGGAAAACCAAGGCTCGCATCCGGCTCTTCGCCGGTGTTTAGATCCATCATGTCACCGAGACCATTGGCGAAGAGGACAACGGTGCGACCGGACATGCCGCCACCAGCAGCCACCCAGCATCGCTGCAACCACGCCCACCGGGTTGTTCGATCAATTTCAGATTCGTCGTCACCAGCAGGACAAATTGCGTCCCAGCGGTCACCGAAGTTTGCAATGAACTCGATCTCATCACCTAGTGAGTCAACATCACCGTCAGTGTCCGCAATCCCAAGCTCAAAGTCACAATCAGGTCCATCGTTGAGAAGAAGTTTCGAGGCACCAGCTCTCATTATTGCATAACGATTAAGTTCACAGGGCACGCGACCCAGCGAAGTGAAGGTTTGAATCAACAACAACTCTAAGCGAAGCAACAGACGTTTGATAGCCAGCAGACCAGCGTGCCTTTGTGCAATGATTTGCCAGGCACCTCATAGGGGCTCTCCACAGAGAGTGTACCTGGCGGACATGGATGTGAGAGAGCGTTAGAATTGGGGACTGCAAAGTGAATGACGCATTTGTCGGAAAATAAGTCGGAAACAAAAGAATGGATAATGGCCATTCCAGCAGGTGAATTTCCGAGAGTGTCATACATGAGCAAATCAGCTCGACCAATCATTGCCATGATACCAAGTAGCTTTCTTGGATCGCCGGCGTTGTAACTGAGCTTTGGATGAATCGGTATTGGAGAGGCGGCAATTTGAGCTTGCGCTTCAGATAAGTTGAATTGGGAATTCAATGAAAGCCACCGAACGGAGGAATCGCGATAAATCCATCTGGTGAGAATGTTCGACCAATTGGCGCTACCAGCGTCGGCAACATCTTTTGAATCTACGGCAGCGAGTCGAGTTGTGTGCTGCTTGATCGAGTGCAGATGACGGTAGCTGTTTGCGTGGACACACAACATGTGCCCAGGAGAAAAACCATCAGTCAGATCGCGAATAGATGTCAGGGCAAACTCTCCTTTGGGTATAACGTCAGCGTTCACCGAGTCGCAGTGAATCACATTGATTTCAAAACCCTAGAACCGCGGAAACGTGTGCAACGGATTGTTATACGCCTCATAGGGCTACAGCCGAACGAGTACGACTACATACCCGCCTTCAACCTTCCTAAATTCAAGTGCCGTCTCCAATAACATGGTGTCATTGGGAATTGAGAATTCAACGGTATAGTCGTTCCCTAAATCTCTTCCTGGTTTGTAGAAGTTCAAATCGAACATGTCATTCATATCAGCGCGCATGAATTCACCATCATTCTCACCGGAAATCTCAAATCGGTCACGAAGCTCTCCTTCGTACACTGGGTTGACCTCGTCAATCATAGCTTCGGCTGCGTCGATGCTTCCGAGTTTAAGCATTTCAATGAACTCGAAAACAAACTCGCTGAACAACGCGTATGGCGACTCATCGTCTTTGCATGCAATCATGATTTAAACTCTGTTGAACGACACGAGTGGGAACTCTAACGGATAACGATTAAGCGTAACCAGACGGCGGCGATACGCGTTGATTTCGGATTCCACCGGATTCGCCGCTCCGGTTCACACGATAATCATCCCCCGTTTTCACGAAACGCTTGCAGCCATGCCTTGGCTTTTTCGGCGGTGTCTGGCTCTGGATTCTGTATGACGAACACCTCGCGATCGTCACGAGAAACCGAAACATCAAGTGCATCTTGAATTCGTTCTTCAAAGTTTTCAAACTCGGATTCGGTTCCGTTCTCTTCTGAGAAGAATGGCGGCATTGCCTCGAAATGTATCCTTATGGATCCATCTGACCATGTCTTGATTACCGGTTCGCCGTCGGAATCAAACCCCGTGACAGTCATCTCCTCGACCAGCGTAGGTTCACTCACGTCTGATAGTGATGGCGGAGTGTTACCACAACCGCAGAGCGATAGAATTGCGCTAAGAAAAGAACCGACCAGCGTCTTCTTGTGTTCGTTCATGGTTCGCTTTAGAGCATAACGATTAAGTTCACAAGGCACGCGACCCGGTGAGGTGAATGTTAGAACAACAACAAGTTTAAGCGAAGCAGCAGACATTGAAAACCCGACAGACCATCGGGCGCCTGTGCAACGATTTGTGATGCCAGCAAACGCCTGAACTTTGCAGCCGAGGAGGCGGGAGCCTGCCCTACAGAAACTTTCTCCAAGTCGTAAAGACACAAATTTAGCCGTATAGGCATTCGCATCCTTGCCCTGCTACGCGAAACAAAGATGGCACCTCGCAACTATGGAATCACTTCAACATCATCCACTTCTTCGTTGAAGTCGTCCGCATCTAAAAAAACATCGATCTCGCTCAATTTTTGCTTCTCTTTATTGTAAAAGTGAATCGCGAGAATCAGAAACAGTAACGAAGGTAGCATTGCTCCCACAGAGTAAGCCGGCAGGGTGCTAGGATCGTTTCCTTCTTCGATATATTTTCGAATACCAGCAGGTACGGACATTCCTGAAATAACCGCCATAATGAGAAACAAGTTGCGAAGTGGGAATTTCATTTCCACCAACTCCAATACAGGAATTTTCACAGATTAACACTTTGCTGGATCGTTAGAAAAGTATACGCCCTTTGCGAAAAAGATTGCAATGTCGATAGAAAGCGAACTCAATGACGGTTCTTGTAGACGGTTCCATATAATTTCTCACTTAACGGGGAGCCACCAGTCGTCACCGTTTTCATCGTGTTGTCGTTGCTGCATTTCGTCGTCGTGAAGGCGAAGGTACGGGTCATTCTGGACAGTATCTTCATTGCTACGTGAGACGACCCGACAATTGGTCCAGCGACGTTGGATGGGTGAAGTTCGTCGATATCGTAATGTAGTGAGTTTCACAATTGGGGTCTGATGAGAGCGTATTTTTTCAATTGTCTTGAACAGCAAGAACGTAGTCCACCAATACGATTTCCGAAATTGTTGCACCTACCCTACGGCACTTGTGCAGCGATCAAAGAAGATTCCGGGGAGACCGAATGAGATTCTGAAGCGTTGCCTTGAGATGATTCAAGGTAACAATTGACAATGCAGAGATGCAGTGTTGATCGACTTCGAAGAGATGTTTAGGACGTTCTTTTTTCTCACGAAAACAGACCGAACCAGGAAACCGAATCCCCACGGCACAATCCAGAACTCGGAGAGTTCTCAGCGTCTGACATAAAGAGTCCCCACAAGAGAAGGAAAAACAAATTCCCTTCGACCTTGAAAAATAAAGGACCGCACCCCCAACCCT
>JABJMI010000936.1 GCA_018659505.1 Planctomicrobium sp. | reverse complement strand
TGCCGAGGATTCGCTGGAATCGATTCGTGGTGAAACGATGGGGACGACTTACAGTATTAAATGGATCGGTATTAAATGGATTGATGAGTCGACCGGTGAGAGTTCACTTAAAGTAGATGTGGACGCCCGCTTAGCTGAGATCAATCGGTTGATGTCGACCTATGATCCCGATTCTGAGCTTTCCCGGTTTAATCAATATGAAAAAACGGACTGGTTCCCCGTCTCTTCCGCAACGGCGATAGTTGTCACGAAAGCTTTAGAGATCAGCGAACTTTCTAACGGAGCGTTCGATCCGACAGTCGGTAGATTAGTGAGATTGTGGAATTTTGGTCCCGATCCAAACACGCAGGAAACCCCTGCGAAAGAGGAGATCGAAGCTGCCCTCGAATCGGTTGGATATCAACTCGTGAAAGTGCAAAGCGATCCGCCAGCGATTTCAAAGTCGAATCCGAAGGTCGAAATTGATCTCTCAGCGATTGCGAAGGGGTATGCGGTCGATCAAATTCTGAAGTTGCTGCAAGCAGAGAACGTCAAGGACTGTATGGTCGAAATTGGCGGTGAAGTTCGAACATCGGGGACAAAGCAAAACGGCGAACCATGGACTCTTGGACTTCAACATCCGGAATCACTCTCCAGTAGCCTATACGCAAAAGTCGAATTGAAGGATCAGGCGCTGGCGACTTCGGGGAACTACCGCAATTATTTCGAGAGAGATGGTGTCCGTTATTCACATATGATCGACCCGCGAACAGGCAAACCTGTGCTGCATCAACTTGCTTCTGCTAGCGTACTCGCTGATGATTGCATGACCGCTGACGCCTGGGCGACGACGTTAATGGTGCTCGGCTCGGAACAAGGTTTGAAACTCGCTGACCAACATCAGATGGCAGCGTATCTTCTCGAACGCAAAGGCGACTCGTTTCGCGAGTTGGCTTCAGAAGCGATCGTTGGACAGTTTGTAAATATAACTCAGGTCGATCCGAAAGATCCCGGGATGTCACCATATCTCTCGACATTCCTATTGGCAGCGACAGTTTTTCTAATAGCGATTGTGGGGCTAGCTGCGGGCGTGATCCTTTCGAATAAAACACTCAAAGGGAGCTGTGGCGGAATCGAAGGTCAGAAAGACGAAGAAGGTCGCTCGATCTGCGAGATGTGTACGACTCCACCGGAAGAGTGTGATCAAATGAAAGAAAAGCTTCGCGAACAACTCAAAACGGATTGAGGGGCAAGAGATCGAGGGACGAGGGGAAAATGTACGTAACTGATCAACTGTAGCTGAGTCGATTGGAAAACAGGATCAGAAAAGTTATGTTTCTCTTTTACGAATCAACATGCTCAATGATGTGGTCAATATATAATGCGTGAATTTGAATTTGAATCTCCTGATTCTTTAGCGGGAGCCATTCAACTCTTGGAGAGTTCCAAAGGGAAACCTCTCGCAGGCGGAACGGACCTCATCGACCATTTACGCACGGGTAGGGTTGTCACCGACTTGGTCGTGGACATTAAAAAGATTCCTGAACTGAATGTTCTGGAAATTAACGATGAAGGGCTTCGCCTGGGAGCCGCTGTCAGCTGTCGTAAAATCTGTGCGAACGCTGAGATCAAACAACATTATCCCGCACTCATAGATGTTTGCTCCATCATTGGTGGAATTCAAATTCAATCCCGCGCAAGTGTCGGTGGCAACTTGTGTAACTCTGGAGCCGCTGCCGATTCGACACCCGCACTAATTGCCCTCGGTGGAGTTTGCAGCGTGACCGGTTCATCAGGTACGCGAGAAATTCCTGTTGAAGAGTTTTGTACTGGTCCCAGCCAGAATGTGTTGGAACCGGGTGAACTGGTGACGGAGATTAAATTCCCGCTCCCTGTCGGCAAATCGAGTAATCATTATCAGAGATTCATTCCACGTTACGAAATGGATATCGCTGTCGTCGGTGTCGGTGCGAGTCTTACGCTCGATGATTCTGGCGAGAATATCACCGCTGCTCGTGTTGGTTTGGGAGCCGTCGCTGCCAAGCCGTTTCTGGCAGAAAAAGTGAATGAGTTCCTGATCGGGAAATCTGTCACCGAGGCAACATTCAGCGAAGCGGGTGAGATTGCCAAAGGGTTAATTTCACCGATTGACGATCATCGCGGGACGGTTGAGTTTCGCCTGCAAGTGACCAGCGTACTCGTCAAACGAGTCCTCACAGAAGCAGCGAAAAGAGCAAGCGAAAAGGCAACTTAATCGCACGCTAGCGTCTCTCGCATTATTTGACTTCAGCATCATTTTGAAAGTTCACAGCATGGCAAAGCAAAGAGTCGTGACCACAAAGGTCAACGGAACCGAGAAGTCGTTTCTTTGTGAACCTCGTCAAACCTTACTCGAAGTCCTGCGTAACAACCTTGATATGACAGGGACTAAAGAAGGTTGCAGCAACGGCAACTGTGGAGCCTGTACGGTTTTGCTCAACGGTGATCCGGTCACGAGCTGTCTTGTGCTGGCGGTTGAATGCGATGGCGCCGAGGTGGAAACCATTGAGGGAGTCGCCACGAAAGATGGTCTGACGCCATTGCAGAATGCGTTTCTTGAGAACGCTGCCTTACAATGCGGGATTTGTACTCCCGGATTCATCATGTCGACTAAAGCGTTGCTGAAGCAGAATCCTGATCCGAGTGAGGAAGAAATTCGCTTCTTCCTGGCGGGGAACCTTTGCCGCTGTACAGGTTACGATAAGATCATCGATGCCGTGCAAGATGCAGCGAAGCGTCAATGCGGAACCGGTTGCTGCAACGATTGAACCAGTTTATAAGCGATTTGCCCCACACTTTAAGCGTGGGGCAAACATGTTTCACTTCTATTGAGTACGAAGATCTGACTCGTCCGCTGCTGTTCTTCGCAGCGGGAACTTAGATGCTCCTCGTTGTTCCTGCATAGGAAGCTGATTTGGGTCCGCTTTGATGTCAGCAATACATTTCCACGGTGGTCCAAGATACACACTCCAAGGACCTTTAATATCTGTAATGATTGAAAATGGTTTTGGAGTGTAGAACATGTAAGTCGTTTCTTTGCTACCGGCGGGATCCCAAAGTTTGACTGCTTGCGGCAAGAAAGTATTAGGGTCAAGTAGAATTTCTGCTCGCTGAAATTCTTTCTGTAAGGCGGGGACGATTGGATAAGCAATGATATGAACCTGTGAGTTCGGATCATGCTTACTTCCGAATGCCATTTTGTAACGCTTGGTGACAGAATCTGCTTTCATACCAAAGAGAAATGGCATGGGACCATCAGTGATTCGCTGACCGTGAAATTGTGGAGGAATCTCCATTTTGCTGTACTGTTTTTGTCCGTGGTTGATTTCCAGGATCTCCTTACCGGTGCAAATCCACGAGGTCGTTTTCTCAGCTTCAACAGAATAGTTCTTGCCGTTGAATTGGTGAACGAGTTTTTCCTCGGGATTTTTTTCAAGTGCTTTGACCACATCAGGATCAGGTTGGAAATCCATACGTGCTTTATCTGGTGACCCGAACCAGTAACGACCGACAGCTCTCTTTTCAGTCATGAAGACGGAGTCATATTCATACCGGCGAAAAGTTCCCTGTAATGTCTCGATGCCAGCAGTTTTGCTCTCCCAAACCTTCAGCAGGTTGAGCATCTGTGGTGAGAGTCGCTCGGGCAGCATCTTCATCTGGACACTTCCAGTCGTTTTGACTGGCTGATTTCCAGAGTAGGTTGGCTGTTGAGCTTGTGTCTGTTGTTGCGCAGGAAATTGAGCGAAGGCAACAGTCGATATTGAGAGACAACCCATTGCGACAACGGTGTTGGCAATGAGAGTCGATTTCAGACTGAAAGGCATGGGGATAGGATCCTTCCCGGTCATTCATGATAGCTGGTAGTAAAGAATCTCAATGAACATGTGTTCAAAGATAACTTTTAGACCAGTAATGAAATCACGTTGATTCCAATTCAACGCGAAAATATTTGGCTCGCCGACACTCAATAGAGAACCTCAGCGAGGTGAGAAGCAGAGTCTATCCGTGATATGGATTTACTGAAAGACCATTTTTCAACAGGAAGTTGCCCGGACATAAGCCAGCAAAATCTGCCGATTGACAAAATTAACTAGGTTCCATGAAGCCCGGAATTGCTTCCAGAATTTTTCTCAAACGTCCTAAAGCACGCACATAGCGCAGACTTGCTGCTTGTTCGGAGAGGTCGAGTGCTTTGGCTGTTTCGCTGTTGGTCAGTTCTTCGAAATGACGTAGGGCAAGGACTTCTCTGTCCAGATCGCCCATTGTTTCTAAAGCAACATTGAGTTGTGTAGAGAGTTCAGCCCGCAAAGCCGCCTGAGTTGGTGACGTCATGTGCCCGAGAAGGTGATGCGAAAGCGAGAAAGAAGTCGACTCCGGCGTCCATCCTCCGCTGACCTGACGTTCGCGACTAGCATCTCGGGACTGCGTTCCTAAATGCCGCCGATGGACATCAATCATCGTCTGGTTCACGATCAATCGTAACCAGATGAAGAAACTTTCGGGCGAATCATGCAGGAAATGCTCCAGACGCTTTTCAGCAGCGAGGTAAGATTCCTGCAAAACATCGTCTGCGTCGACGCGTCCTAAGAGACGTTGATCAAGACGGAAGTTGACAATTCTCCAGAGTCGTTGTCGATGATGATGGAACAAGATCCCCAATGCACGATGATCGCCGTGAATCACTTGATCCACAAGCGTATCTATTTCAGAACTTGAAAGATTGTCAGACATGAACCGCGGCAGCTAATAGGAATCGTCTGTGAAATTGCATTGTCACAGGTTTCCAAGATTATTCAATCTCATTCATTGATTTAGGTGTTTAGCTGCACACTTAAAGTGTGCAGCTAAATGTTGACGTTTTCACGCGGCTCATCAGCTAACGGAGTACGTTCAGTCACGCTATATGAATCTCGTTCTCGACCGGTGTTCGCGACGATTAACTCTGCGAGCATTCCCAACGAAAGCCCTTGTGCTCCGAGCAAAAGAGAAGCGACCGAATACAGCAGCAGTGGACGACCACCGATCGGTGATGGTTCGAAAACGGGAATTACATTCATAAATGTCCATAGAGCTCCGAGGTAAGCAAGTCCAACTGTTCCCAATCCGAAGAACAATAAGCCGATGCCGCCGAGCATGTGCTGAGGTCGCTGACCGAAGCTGGTCAGGAACTTTACTGTCAACAAATCGAGGAAACCGCGTAAGAAACGTCTCACTCCGTATTTTGAATATCCGAACTGCCGTGGTCGGTGATGCACCGGAACCTCAGCGACTTTGAACCCTCTGGCATGAGCCAACACAGCGATGAAGCGGTGCATTTCTCCATACAATCGCAGTTCGCGAGGGACTTCTGCGCGGAACATTTTGATTCCGCAGTTATGATCGTGCAGATGCAATCCGTTTAATGAACTGACCATCCAGTTAAAGACTTTACTCGGATAAACTTTGTGCCACGGATCGAGACGACGTTCTTTCCAACCGTTGACGACGTCGAAGCCTTCATCAATCTTGGCGAGAAACTTAGGGATCTCTTCCGGGTCATCCTGTAAGTCGGCGTCCATCATCATGATGTAATCACCCCGCACCGCATTCATTCCAGCGGTGAGGGCAGCTGCCTTGCCGAAGTTTCTCCGAAAGCGAATCCCGAAAACCCTTTGATCCTTCGCAGCGAGTTCAGAAACGATCTTCCAGGAAGAATCGGTCGAGCCATCATCGATGAAGATGATTTCGATATTGATCGCGTTCGACTGGCAGACATCAACAATTTGCCGATGTAATTCGATCAGCGATTCTTCTTCGTTTAAGACGGGGATAACAATTGAGAGCATGAGAACGATTCCGTAAAGAATTTAGATTCAGCATAAGGATATCTCAGTCGCCTGTTGATTTGCTAGGGCATTTCATTTTTCATGATAGAATACAAGCACAACGCGCAATTTCATTTCTTGTAGGGTACGCTTTGCGTACCAAGAGAAGATTCGATTCAGACGCAGCAAAGTAGGATCCCCATGCAACGAAAACTATTCATCTTCCTGTTAATCAGCGGTCTCTGCCCGTCGCTTTTATTGGCTGAGGATTCTCACCCGACTTATCTGTTGTGGCCTGAGTCGATTCTGACAGCGGACAAAGATCAACTGGGTGATGAACTCCCACGAAGAGAAAACGAAACGCCGCCGGCAATTCGTGTGACCAATATCAAGACACCGCGGATCAAACGCTTTGATCCGCCTGCTAACAAAGCAAACGGGTCAGCTGTTTTAATTATCCCTGGAGGTGCCTATCGCTATGCTGTTGTTGGAAAGGAAGGAGCCGAAATCGCAGAGTGGTTCAACTCAATCGGAGTCACTGCTTTTGTTCTTTATTATCGTAACCCCACCAACGGATTGGAGAACGACTGGCTCGCACCCGTTCAGGATGCACAACAAGCGATTCGCTTGATTCGACACCGTGCCCAGGAATGGAAACTTGATCCCCAACGAATAGGTATCATCGGCTTCTCAGCCGGCGGAAACGCGGCTGCAATTGCTTCCACAAAGATGGATGTGCCTGTTCTCAAGGGGGAGCAAAGTGAATTCAGTGACGTCTCCGCCCGTCCCGATTTCACAATGCTGCTTTACCCTTGGAAACTTCTCAACCAAGACGAAACTGGACTTCGAGAAGAAGTAGTGATCGACCAACAGACACCACCCAGCTTTCTGGTTCATACGCATGATGATGGAGTCACTTCGCTGAGCAGTGTCGAATACTACAAAGCGATGAAACGACTCAATCGCCCCGCCGAGATTCATCTCTACCAATCAGGCGGACACGGTTACGGACTGCGATCTGTCAAGAATTCCAACGTCCACACCTGGACCGACCGAGCAACCGCCTGGCTGAAAGTTCGAGGACTGCTTAAGTGAGGGAAGAGTAAAATTTATCTTTGAGGATTATACCGCTGACAGTTCCTGGTAATTCAGTTTCGGTTGATGCTTTTTGATAAAGCAACTTTGCCAGGAGAGCATATCGGCAGGAGTTGTCTGAGTTGGGAAGAAGCGGACTTGTAGGTTTTTCCCTGGATCGGATCCAGTAACCGCTGCTTCTTGCAGCGATGTAAGGCGTTGCTGCAAGTTAAGTGTTTCACCAGCGTAGAGATTTGTTTTTTTGCTTTTCTGAAGCAGATAGACACCAGACGTAGTGGGGATGTCGTCAAGAGTGAGTTCTTGCAGGTGAGTCAGTTTCCCGAACTTGCCGGGTGCTTTGAGCATAGCGCCGCGTGTTCTGGCTTTGGATGAATGCTGATCGAGCATCAACGCTGCCCAGCGGTATTCGAGAGATGTCCGTCCTGGGGAATAGAGCTTTGCTAGTTTGTCGAACTCTTGAGCAATCAACGGGTCGCAGAAAATTTCAGTAATGTCCGTCGCTCGCTCATCATTCAGCAAACTTTGTAACGCCATTTCACTGGCGTGGAAATAAGGATCAACCTCTTCCCAAGAGAACTCGGTCTGTTGTGTGATTTCTATGTTTGAAAGTTTTCCTGACTTGCGAAGCTTAAAGAGCAATGTATTCCAAGTACGTGGATCACCTGCCAATCCGAGACGCCTACAAACATCTTGAAACAATTCATTCGCAGCAGGATCAAGCACAACGCGGTCGACTGAGAACCCGTCGTGGCAAATTCGAAACGCCTCAGCGACTCCATTGAGGGTGAGTTCTAATTGAGTCGCTGCGAGTTGCTCTTCGTAGGCAAAGAGTTGTTTTTGTGCTTTGGTAACTTTCTTGTCTCTGATCGAATTCGGTTTTGCACCTGTTTTGGGAGCGCTCTTAGTTGGTTCAGCGGAACCGTCCAGGCGATCACCGATTCGTATCTGACTGAGTCTGTCTCGACCGTAATCGACGTAGTCATCAGAGAGTTCGAAGCCGACATATTTACGATTGAGTTTCTTCGCCACCGCGAGAGTCGTTGCGCTACCAGAGAAGGGATCTAAGACGAGATCGCCTTCATTGGAACAGCTACGCACAATTCTGCCTAATAACTGCTCGGGCATTTGACAGCCATGGAAGCCTTGACGTTCTTTGAACGTCCCTGCGACACGCGGGAAGTACCAGGTGTTTTCATCGGCTTGAAAACAGTTCTCGATGTCTTGCGGACGGAGGATATAGGTGCGGTCGGTGTCTCTCTCGGGCTTGATATCTTCTGGCGACCAGGTTCCGTCGTCAGCCATGATTTCACCAACAACGTCGGCTGGTCGGATCATCCAGGTATCATCGGGCAAGCGACCTTTGGGGTTGGCTCGTTTGTCGTTGTAGACAAGTTCCCTCGCTGAGGGGATGCGGTTTTCTAAATCTTCTGATCGAAAAGTGAAGTTGTCTGGGTCTTTCACGAAGTAGAAGAGATGAGCATGTGAGCGAGTGAATTTGTATTTGCAATTCACACCGAAGGTGTAGTACCAGACGACCCAGCTGCGCGTATGGAAACCGACTTCCTGACTGAGGATCTTCAACTCCGCAGCGTATTCATCACCAATGGCGAGCCAGAATGTTCCATCTGGTTTTAGGACTCGATGGACACCACCAATCCACTCGCGCGACCATTCGAGGTACTTCTCTCTACCGAGCTTGTCTTTGTAGACATCATACTCGTACCCGATATTGAACGGCGGATCAGCGAATGCGAGATCAATACTCTCGGGAGCCAGTTGACTCATCCCGGCAATGCAGTCGCCTTGCTGGATTGTGTTGAGAGTTTCGTCCATGTGATGATGTTGGGTTGAATTTAGACGTCTAAGGAAATAATTGAACAGGAGGAAGCAGAGAGAGCAGAGGAGAATATTTGAAGATGTTTTTAGATTTTATTCCGAGCCTCGGCAATGAAAGTCGTCTGTTTTGAAACTTCTGGAAACACGATCATCCGCTCCACGTTATCCCATTGAACTTCTTTCTCTGCTCCCTCCGCGTACTCCTGTTCATTCTTAATTCAATAGGGTGGGTGAAGCAATCGGCTGGCTGAAAGGTGAGTTCCGTTCTCGATGACCTCGATAAAAACAGGTCGAATTTCTTCAACATCCTATTGCGTAACCCACCATTCACTCTGATCGACGAACTCCACCCACCCTACATGGAATTCTTTCATTTGTGTTGAAGAGTAAAGTATAAACGAAAAAAGTGCTCGTCACATCACTGTGACGAGCACTTTTCTTGATTCAACCAAGCTTCAGCATTCGCTGAAACTCTTGGGAGAGAAGAATCTCAATTAGTTCAAGATCGTGTTGGTTTTGCCAACAAGTGAATTGATTTTTTCTTTGGTCAATTCGCTTGCTTTGAGTTCTTCGCTGACTTTGACTTGTCCGCCAACCCACATCATGACAGTGACTTCAGCATCTTTAGAGATGTTATATGATGGTGGTCCTGTGACGCCATCAAAAGTTGTCAGAGGTGTGCTGGAAATCCCTTTAGCTTTTGCAACTTCTTTGAGGTTGCCTTCACTTGCTTCAGGTGCATCTGAGAGTAGGACAACAAAGGCAGCCATATCTTTGGCTTTGTTTTGTGAAACAACACCGTCAACACTCTTCACGAGTGATGCAACATTGCCGTCCATGTTGCGAGCGAAGATGCTAACAACTGGTTTTTGTCCGTAACGGCAACGGTAACAGAGTTTCTGTCCAGCAGCTGGTCCAGTGACATCTTTCACGTAGAACGCACCGACGCGGTCGCCAACTTCGAGTCCACCAGCGATTGCCATTGTGGAAAGTGTCGCAACAGCGACAGTCAACATGATTAAGTTCTTCATACTTCAAATCTCCTTACAGGAAAGATAGTGTTAATTACACTTGCCGCTTCTGGTCAAAAACCTCGATCAACAACATCGTGTAAATTTTGTTACGCATCCATTCTAAACTGGAACAGCAAACCGACTCTGTGAAATAGTCAACATAATTAGGATTGATTCCAAATCAATTTCGTTGCTCATCAGAGCAAGATCAATATTATCTGACCGAGTGGTCAATGGCGTTTAGATAAGTCTTTATGAAAGTCATTCTTTGATTTCATAAAGCTGCCATTTCATCAGTGAACACCGATTTTATGAGAAGGTGTCGCAGAAATGCAATAAGAAATTGACGGTATTGACAATTATGTTGAGAAACGTTGAGGGTTAAAAATTTTGAGTTGAGAGGGAATTCTCGTATTCGACTCATCTCAGATGCTATACGGCAGTGTGTGTCTGGGCTGATTAAAATTAATGAGAGTGGGAGAACCGGGAAGGATGGATTGAAGCCGTCTATTACAGAAAGACCGAGTCGATAGAAGGCATTGAAAAAGTGAATTTGTAAATTGTAAAGTGAAAAATGAAGTTAATTCGCTCACCATTTTGCAATTGTCAATTGTCAATTTACACTTTTCAATATTCCAAATGGTTGCCAAACTGGTCTCAACTGGCGTGATGTTCTTTCGTGTCACCTCGTGAAATTTTCAACAGCCCAGTGTGCGACGCTCATCCTAGCCTTCTCCCAAAGCAAATATCCTGGCGATAATGAACGCCGAACATGGGGAGAAGGGACATGTTGTTGATCACACATCACCCGGCGGTGACCAGTCTCCCCACTGGCTTAGGTAATGGGCGAAAACAGGTTGAGACTCTTGGCGCTCCTCCAGCCAGGTTTTGGTTTCAGCGACGATTTCTTGTTCTTCTTCCAAGCTCAATTTACCCATCAACACCTGTGATCGGAGGAAGACAAAGTAAGTGTCGAGGACGTCACACTTGCAGTAGTCGTTAATCTCTTTGGCTTTTCCGTTTAGGTACATATCTTGAACTTGCGAGCCATCAATTCCCGACTTGCCGGGTTTTCCAATCAGATTGGCAAGAAGATTTAAGCCGCCGGTGATGCGTGTCGCTCCGAAGTTGGAGAACATGTCCATCATGTCGAAATGAGCTTTGCGATTATATCGATTTCGAGCTTGCTCATACGCTGGTGCAGAGAGATTGAACCAATCGGGAATTGAGAAACCGTAACGAAAGGCTGCGTATTCGAGTACGGGTACGTCATATCCGCGACCATTAAAAGTGACCAAGGTCGGTCTGCCGTAATGTCGCCAACCTGCCCAGAAGCCTTTCGCAATCACCGCTGGTCGATATTCCGGTTCATCAAGGACAGCGAGGTCGATTAGACGGAAGTCTTTGGAAACCTTCGCGACCGCGACCGAAATAGGTAGTACAAAGGTAGGTGGCAGAACATCCTTCCCGGTCTTCTCAATCAACTCATCTCGAAACCTTTGTAATCCTTCCTCCGGTGAAAGGTTATCTGCCGAATATTTGACCTTGGAAATTAACTCGCCATCGCCGACAGCTTCGACATCAAAAATGAGGTAAGCAACATCGCTGCTGTTGTTTTCGAACATGTCTTAATAACCAGAATGAGCTAAGAAGTCTAATGGGTGTGCAAGTTGTTATTCTCTATAGTGTTAGAGCAATTATCAACTGTTGTATTAATTCCTCACGAAGTGATCTATCAATTCGGACTTCAGGTCGATAGTTTGCGTCTCAATCGAAGTTGATTTGAATCTTAACTTCTCAATGTACTGCGAGCCAAAAAGTGTTGATGGAATCAACACTTGCCACCCCTCCGAATTTGCATCTTGGACGACCGCAAATTTGATGAATAGGTATGGACTGCTTCAATGGCGAACCTGATTGAACAGAGATTGCAGCTGCAATCTCAAGCCGGCTGTCGATTTGTGACACCCGATGAATTCCTCGGAATGATGACATCCAGAGTTCCATTTGTGCGTGCAGATGAACCGAGTGCAAACTTACTGGGTCTGCTTGATGAGCAGACAGGCAATAGAGTCCTCATCGCTGCAGAAGACTTCAATCGTGTACGAGACGGTTTCGCTCAATTAAACTGAGTCATCAATCAAGATATCTCGAATCGTTAATGTCTGCCTGATTATCAAACATTCTCAGTAATGACCAACCTTCCGATCTGGACCTTGGTTGGTGGAATGCGAGAAATCTACAAAAATCGCACTACACATTCCTCATAGATCGTGTTCTAATCGATTTGTTCCAGTTCATTCTGACTTTATTAACTGATCTCAGTTCATGTAGCGGTTGGAAGATGTGGAACCTGAATATTGAACGGACGCAAACCAACTCGAGGATCGACGTATCGCGATCCATAGATTGGTTCTCTCTAGGAGTAGAGTATTTTTTAGAGTTCGGTGATTTCACCTCAAAATACAAATTATAACTATGAATCATTAATTGAGTTCGTAACTGAACCTTCAATCTGATTCCTCTCAAGAATTGACTCCTTCCTCCTGCATAATTCAGCCAGCAGCACTTGTGTGATTTAAACTTGTTGTTGCCCGTATTTCAGTCTGATTAAAAAAGTTATTGTTGAAACGAGCTTAAAAAATGGAATCTACTAAGAAATTTGTACGGCTACTCCCCTCAACAGACCTGCCTCGCTACACACATATTCCGGGATCTGGTTCACCTCATCCATATCGTGATCCACGTGGGCACAGCTACAACCGTCGACCGCAGCCTCCGAAAGGGCTGAAGGAAGCTCAATGGACCGAAAATCGCAGCTTCTTGATCGGTCTCGATTACTTCAATCTTGGCTTCTATTGGGAAGCTCATGATGAGTGGGAACGTCTAATGCGTGCCACGGGTGTCGACACAATGTGCGGACTCTTCCTGAAAGGGTTAGTGAAGATGGCTGCCGCAGGGATTAAGGTTCGTGAAGAAAGTATCCATGGCGTGCGGCGCCACGCTGCCTCTGCTGGTGAAGTCTTCGCAGACGTCGCTGCGGAGTCTGATCAAGATCGTTTTTGTGGACTCGATTTCACAATCTTGCAGTTTGCAGCTGATCGAGCTGCCCAACTCGCCTACCCATCTGACCTAGAAGCAGGTCGTCCGTTGCGAGTCTTTCCGTTCATTCTGATTCCAGAACCAATCCCTCTTCTCTGATCTATGTAATACTGTTGCATAAATACGTCTTGGAAAGTGGAACTTCGTGATGGGTAAATTTGGCTGTACATGCGGAAATATAATTTCTGATGTTATTGCTCCCAACGATGTCACAGGATTCGTTCTATCCGACAAGAGCTCTGAGATTTTCTGCGAATCAATCTCAGATGTGATCGGCGATTTTTTTAATCACTTTAATGCCGACACTATCGAGGAATGGCGTGCAAAACATTTCAACGAAATGTACCCGACTAGTGAGCCTCTAGGTGAAATGATTCACGATGTCTTGTTTAGCCGTTTAATGGATGTGACCTTGGGAATGTTTGAATGTGATGAATGCGGTCGCCTTTGGGTACAGGAATCACCGACTGTTAACAAATACAAGGCATACTCACCTGATGATCCTTTAGGAGAGCGAGCTAAGATACTTGGATTAAATCAAGATGCCGGGTCGATGCCAGACAGCGAATAATAGGTAATAGACCGAAGTCGATTGTAACTTGCTTTTGCATCGCATGACGTTCTCTAGGTTCAGCATTCTCAGAAGCTGTTATGCTGAGTCGCAAGGAGAGAGAAATGGTTGGAGTACAACTTGATCGTGAAGAGTACATTGAACAGGCATACTTCTTTCGTGTCTACCGGGAACGCTTGGAGAACAGTACGCCTTCGCAGGAGATCCTTGCCGGCTTAAAAGAAGAAGTTCTCGCGACAACCAAACTTCCAATGGCGATCGATTTCCTGATGGGGGAAATTCAATTGAATGGTCGAATTGGTGAC
>JABJMI010000943.1 GCA_018659505.1 Planctomicrobium sp. | reverse complement strand
CTCTCATTGCGATTGTGATGTTCTGGCTGACCGTAAGAAATGGTCCGCTGGCAGGGACATTGGGAGGAGGTCTGGTGGCGCTGCCTCCTTCGATGATCGCCCATGGAGGACTGGCGACCACAGATTTGAGCTTTGTTTTGTTCTCGCTGATCTCTCTGTTTATTGTTGGCTGGATGGCAAACCAGCCTTCACTAAAGCGTGCAGCTATAGCTGGAGTCGCAATCGGTGTCACCCTCGCTGCAAAATATTCAGGGCTTTTTCTGTTTCCAGTAGCCGGGTTGTTACTCGCTTTGCACTTAATTGACTTAACGAGTTTTCGAGCAGCGTGGACCAGCATCTTTCAGATTGCGGTTCGGTATACTGCTCTGCTGGCGGTTGCAGGGGTCGTCTGTTGGGGATGCCATCTGTTTGCATCGATCAATCCGCTTACGAGCTCACCTTATGGAGAACTCGATGATACTTCTCCTTGGGTGCAGATTTTAGGGAGAGGTCCCGTTACAGAGAAGATCGTGACTTTCTGTTACGAAAAGATAAATCGCCCGGCATCGATTGATGGAATTCTGTTTCAAGTGCAACACAGTCGAGAAGGGCATGGTGCTTATTTGATGGGAGAAATTTCCAGCGACGGATGGTGGTATTATTTTCCATGTGCCTTCGCATTTAAGAGTACACCAGTCGAATTGCTATTGAGTTGTTTGATCTTCGTGAGCGTCACCTTCTCTCTCAAATTCCCCTGGAGAAATTTTCTTTCTTCAGGAACTAGCAAGCAGTCAATGAATTTAGGAACGCTCGTGTTGATTGGCTTGCTGATGAATTCGCATATCAATATTGGTCAGCGGTATATGCTTCTGATCTATCCGATTTTAATCATGCTCAGTCTCGACTTTCTGTGGAATCGATTCTCATTGTCCCGGAGACATCTCATCATTGTCACGACCTTGTGTCTTGTCTCGCAAGCGACGAGTAGCATCTTGATCGGTCCTCATTACTTGGGTTATTTCAATGCGTTTGCAGGCGGACCAGAGCACGGACGTTGGCTGTTATCAGACTCGAACAATGACTGGGGACAAGATCTCCCCGTCTTACAAGAGTTTCAAAAAACCAACCCCGAACCAATGATTCTATGGTATTTCGGAACAGCACTCCCCGCAGCCTATGGGGTTCAAGCAGAGAATCTGGAAGAGTTCCCGGAATCCATTGAAGACTTCACTTACGCTGCTCTTTCAATTTCTAATCTCATTGGTCCCTATGGACCAACGAAAGATCCAGCTGATCCCTTCGCACAAGTGAGAGGAATTGAACCGCTCGAATTCCTTGGGACTTCTATTGTGATACTTGATTTGCGCGATCCGGATGTACGGGGAAAGTTACAGACTGCGATTCAAAAGTATGAAAAAATTGCTCGAGAAAACCCCGATCACCCACTTCCGCGATGGTGAATTTAGGAGCACCTAAGAGTTCGCTATGCACTACCATTCTGGATTTACAATTGAAATTGTTTGCAATCTTCACGTAAAAAGGCATAAAAAAAACCTGCACACCAGATGGTGTGCAGGTTCGTGTTACTCGCTTTTGATTTAGAGATTGAATTAGTCAAGCTTCTTAATCATCACTTCTTTGAATTCAACAGCGTCGCCGTGACCAGCGAAGCCGAAGTGACCTTCTTTGAGATCTTTACCGGGGTGGGCGCTGTTTGCCATGTACTCGGTAATCTTGCTGAGATCGGTGTTGAGAATGATGTTTCCGTTCAGTTCAACAATGATGTTTGAACCATTTACAGTAACTTCTTGGTAGTTCCATTCTCCTGCTTCTCGCAGATAGCCTCGGGCAGCGGCTGCCATACCGTAGGCTGAACCGTGGTACTGTCGTGCATCAAGGCTGGCGTACTTTGCATGTTCTGAATCGAGAACTTGCAGCTCAGTCATGCCAGCATAAGCCGGATTCCCTTCACCGGGGTAGCGAATTGCTAATCCGTTGTTGCCGCCAGCTGGAACTTTGAACTGAACACTCGCTTTGAAGTTCGCAAAAACTTCTTTGGTAAACAATGTTCCTCCTTTGCCAGCCTTGCAACGAATGGCTCCGTCGACAGCTTCGTAGTTTTCAACTGCTCCCGACCAACCTTCTAGATCTTTGCCATTAAAGACACTTTTAAATCCATCTACGCGCTCGTCAACAAGAATCTGTAATGCTTCCTCTGGTGTGAATTCTTTAACAGCGATATTTCGCCAGGAGATTTCTCCGCCGTGAGTTTGCAGCTGAATTTGTCCTTCAGGTCGCAATGGGATTTTTCTCTCTCTGTCCCAGTAGTTTTCCATGATGGCATTGTCGACGACTTTCTCACCGTTCATCCAGACGGTCGTCCGTGCTCCGATTTGACGAATCTTGAATTGATTCCATTCTCCGAACGGTTTGTCCATTACCTTTGGCGGGAATTTCCCGGGGGCTTTGGCACTGTTATTCCAAAGTGCTCCCGAGCCTTTATCAGCTCCGTTCTTGAAACCAGGCTCGTGAGTGTGATCCCAGATCTGAACTTGCGGAGAGTTCTTGAGATAGATTCCACTATCAGCTGTCGGGACAGTTTTGTATTCGATGAGCAATTCATAATCACGGAACGAGTCATCTGTGGTTAAGTACGCTCCGTGACCATCGTTGATGACGGCTCCGTCTTCAACTTTCCAGTGTTCGCTAACGGACTGGTTCCATTCGTCGATTTTTGCAGCTTTGTCCTCTTTCGACATCGCTTGCAGTTGATCAGGGTTGAAGTGTGGCATTCCGTGCCAACCGGTTAAGTCTGTTCCGTTGAATAATGCTCGATAACCTTCTGGGGCTTTCTGTTCGGCATGGGCTGCGGAGGCGAGGCAGCTGAACGTCAATAGGCAGGCAAGAATTCGCAAGGTGTTTTCCTCTTCAGATAGAGATGTTTCTTTAATCTTTGAAGAACGTCTTCAAAAGCTCAATAAAGCGTACCGAACTGAGAAAGACTTTGCGACACAACGCCATGATTGTAGTGAACGACTGGAATGTCACCCTGTCCAGATAGTAAAGTGATCCCATTAACTTACTGATTTCACATTCCTATTAAGTGACTTTTTCAATGCAGGTCAATCGTCTGCTGTTTCAAAATATTCGCTATTATTGGCGCACCAATCTTGCTGTCATACTTGGTGTCATCGCTGCCACTGCCGTGATTGGTGGTGCGCTGGTTGTGGGGGATTCTGTTCGAGATAGCCTGCGGCAGATGTCTCTCGATCGGTTGGGAGATGTTGATTATTCGCTGACTGGTGGAAGATTCTTCCGTGAGAAAATGCTTGATGGATTGCAATCAAGTGAGTCAGACGTCGCCCCGGCAATTCTCGTGCAAGGAACAGTCATCGGTGAGTCGAAATCTGATGATGAAGTTGGTTCCGCAGATGTTCAACTGTTGCGAGCTGGGCAGATACATGTCGTCGGAACAAATCATCGTCTCTGGGAGATGCTCGATACGGGTGAAATTCTACCACCTGCTGAAGGTGAAATCGTCATCAATCAACGTGTCGCTGACCAAGTTCAGGCTGAAGTTGGTGATGAACTGTCCGTGATTGTTGAAATCCCCGCTTCGATTCCCCGAGATTCGTTATTAGGAGATCGTGAAGAAACAGTCAGCGAACTGGTTTTGAAAGTCTCTGCCATTGCGGAAGGAGAGACAGGTCTCGCAAGGTTCGGTCTCAATCCCAGTCAGCAGATTCCATTGAATGTATTCGTGAACCTCTCTGAGCTTCAGACTCAAATTGGTTTAGAGGAAATCGTCCCGACACCACGTAATCCAAAGTCGCAACCTGCGCGGGTGAACTCCTTCTTCTTTCGTGAACCGCCAGAGATGAAGCAAGCAAATAATCCAGTCGAAGTTGCGGATCTCATCACAGGCATTGTCGCTGCAAATGTCACTCTCGAAGACCTCGCTTTAAGAATTGTACAGAACCAGAAGCATGGCTACTTATCTCTCGAATCAGAGCAAATGATACTGGAAAAGTCGATTGCTGCTGCTGGTCTGAAAGCAGCCAATCAAGAAGGGGCAGCGGTCTCGCCGGTGCTGGTTTACCTGCTCAACGAAATCTGGAATTCGAATGATCCCGAGAAGTACTCGATGTACTCAATCATCGCTGGTATCGACCCAGAACTCCCTGCTCAGTTTGGTCCCTTTGAGTTCGTTGATGAGCACACTCGATTGAGCGGCAACGGTGTGTATATAAACGACTGGTTGGCGACTGATCTGGATGTTGCAAAGGGAGATTCTATTCGTGTGAAATATCACGTGGTCGGTGACCGTGGTGAGTTACCGGAAGATGAATTGAGTTTCAACGTCGCTGGCGTGGTGAAGCTAATTGGAGCAGCGGACGACACCGGATTCACTCCGAATGTCCCCGGTGTGACAGATGCGAAAACCTATGGTGAATGGCGGCAACCTTTCCCTCTTAAAGAAGATCGAATTACAGACCGTGATGATCTCTATTGGGACAACATCGATACAGAACGCGAAGACGATTACCGTACTACGCCGAAGATATTCACGTCTCTCGAAACTGCACAAGAAATCTGGCAAAGTCGTTACGGTGATTTGACCTCGATTCGTCTCGCCCCGAAGGAAGGTCAAAGTCTGGATGATTTGGAGAAGACGTTTACAGCAGCATTTCTCGCAGAGATTGACCTGCGCAAGTCGGGGCTCATCGTCCAACCAATCAAAGCGATGGGCTTACAGGCTGCCCAAGGGACAACCGACTTTACTGGGCTGTTTATCGGCTTTAGTTTCTTTCTCATTCTGGCTGCTACGATCTTGGTCGGTCTCTTGTTTCGATTAGGAATTGAAACAAGACTCAACGAACTCGGTTTGTTAATCGCTCTCGGATTTCAACCGAAAGAGGTCCGCAAACTCTTCCTCTTAGAAGGAGCAATGCTCGTTGGAATCGGCGGTCTTCTCGGGTCCGCGATGGCTGTTGGATATGCAGCCATCATGATTTACGGTTTGAAAACCTGGTGGTATGGAGCAATAGGAACCAAGTTTCTCTACTTGTCGATTCATCCAGTTAGTCTGCTGTCAGGATTTGCAATCGCTGCTGTTGTTGCGTTCATTGCTATCTTCTGGTCGATGTGGCAGACGAGAAATCAATCGACACGCAGCTTGCTCAATGGTGAATCTGCAAACACTGCTTTGGCGACAACTGTTCAGAATCGAGTCTCAAGACTTGTGGCGATTTGCTTTCTTGGGGGAGCGGTACTTCTCTCTCTTCTCACACTAGTGGGCATCATTCCTGATACGGAAGCCTTCTCGGGTTTCTCCTGGAAAATCGTGATGTTCTTCTTAGTTGGGATGGGATTGCTCACCGGAGGGTTAGCTGCGCTGTCAGCGATTTTAGGTTCGAACGACACCGTGAAGATCGAAGGTGGGAAGAGTGGAGGGAATACAAAATTGGGCTTGAGAAATGCCGCACGCAATCGGCAACGCAGCGTGATGACAACAAGTCTGATCTCCTCTGCGACATTCGTGATTGTTGCCGTCGCAGCGGGGCAGCAGAATCCGACGGGTGAAGATCCACAACCACAGTCGGGAAATGGTGGATTTACATTAGTCGCAGAGACGAATGTACCTGTGCTTAACGATTTGAATACCGCTGAAGGGCGGTCAAAGACTGGCTTTAATCTACTTGATGAGAAGCTAATTGAAACACTCGATCAGGCGAAGGCGATGCCGTTCCGTATGAAACCGGGAGAGAACGCTAGCTGTCTAAATTTGTATCAAACACAAGTTCCGACTGTGTTGGGAGTGCCGGAAGACGTCCTGCAAAACTTCATTAAGGAGAATCGATTCTTGTTCGCGAACACTCCTGGTGAACAACCGTGGACATTGCTCACCGAAGATTTGGAAAGCGGCAACATCCCGGTACTGGGTGACATGAATACCCTCATGTACAGCTTACATAAAGGGATCGGGGAGACTGTTGCGGTCCCGAATGAAGAGAATCCGCTGCATACTTTGGAAGTGTCTGGCATGTTTGCCAACAGTGTTTTCCAGGGTGTGTTGGTCATGTCGGAAGAGAACTTCAAGAAGGTCTTTCCTGAACAGGTCGGCTTCCAGTATTTCCTGATTGAAACACCACTTAACGATGCGAGTGCGGTCTCACTCGCATTGGAAACGAACCTCGCTGACTATGGTTTCGATGCCGAGCGTGTCTCTGATCGTTTGCTGAACTTCCTGGCCGTGCAGAACACTTATCTCTCGACGTTCCAAACTCTGGGCGGCTTAGGATTACTGCTGGGAACGATTGGTCTGGCGACTGTCATGCTGCGAAATGTTATCGAACGTCGCAGCGAGTTAGCTTTACTTCGCGCGGTCGGTTTTCGGCGAATGCAGGTTGGGATGTTAGTCGTTTATGAAAACGCATTTCT
>JABJMI010000934.1 GCA_018659505.1 Planctomicrobium sp. | reverse complement strand
TGCGAACAACGATATACTTATACAGTTCGAAAAAGCTTTCAGCGTACCCAGACGCAGATGTCGCTGTTGCTCGATATGGAATTGATTTAGCGAATCTACCTCGCGGTCAGATTGTGGGTACGATTGAGATTCTTGATTGCTGCAAATGTGAACCTTCTGACGTAGAAGCGGCTTGTGTTTCCTGGTCACTCATGGAAAATCGCTATAGTTGGAAATTAGAAAACCCGCAGCGATGCGACCCTCCACTCCCACCACGCTTCCTACCCTATGGAATGTGGTTCTATCCTTTCAAACGTCGAAATAAAAAGACTCGTGAACGAAGATAACAGCCGAGAATACGAAATCATTGCCACCACAGCCTTCGGTCTTGAAGCTGTCGTCGTTCGTGAGTTAGCGGATTTGGGTTATCCCGATACGCGTGTCGAAGATGGTCGAGTCCGCTTCCGCGCTCCTCTCTCAGCAATTTGCCGAACAAATATCTGGCTCCGCTGCGCTGAGCGTATTCAGCTTGTTGTGGGTGAATTTCCTGCGAAAGATTTTGATGATCTGTTCGACAATACAAAGATTCTTCCATGGGAAGAATGGTTGCAGGTGGATGCCAAGTTTCCTGTGACTGCAAATTGTGTTCGTTCAGAAATCAACAGTCCGATGAACGTGCAACGCATGGTCAAGCGGGCGATTGTCGAACGGATGCGCAAAGTCTATACCCGCCATCAGTTCGCTGAGGACGGAATTCACTACCCGGTCGATGTTGATATCCTCAAAGACAAAGTCCTAATGACGCTCGACACCTCCGGGGACGGTCTTCACAAGCGCGGTTATCGTTTATACGTTGGGCAAGCTCCACTGCGAGAAACGGTGGCAGCGGCACTCGTGTTGTTAAGTTATTGGCGGGGAGAGCGTTTACTTGTTGATCCGTTCTGTGGATCGGGCACGATTCCAATCGAAGCTGCCATGATTGGTCGAAACCTCGCCCCCGGACGTGACCGCAGTTTCGAGTCAGAAAACTGGCCGCAGATCCCAGTCCAACATTGGACAGATGCTCGGCAAGAAGCACGAGACCTCGTTAAGCCGCCGCTGCCAGTTCAGATTATGGCACGTGATCAAGACCCGAAGATGGTCAAGATTGCCAAGCAGAATTCGAGCGAAGCAGGCGTCTTCTCTGAGATCACGTTTGCTGCGAAGGACTTCGTCGCCTTTCCAACGAATCGCGATCATGGCTGCACAGTTTGTAATCCTCCTTATGGAGAACGTATTGGTCAGCGAGACGAAGTCAGCCAATTGCATTCCGACATGGGTGAGCTTCTCATTCCGCTCGACACCTGGTCACACTACATTTTCACCGGGGCGGAGAATTTTGAAAGAGAGTTTGGCAAATACGCAGATCGTCGCCGTAAAATTTTCAACGCGAGAATTCCATGTACTGATTACCAATATCTGGGTCCAAAGCCGCCGGAATGGGATCAACGAGAAGATGAATCTGTCAATGACGATGCGAATTCCGAGACGCAACCCGCGGAGTGACTTGTCTTCTTGGGACAATGGACCACAATGAGACATGGCTTCTTTTTGTATCTTGTCCCGATTGATTGACCATCGCCTCGGAGGTGTATCTTCCTCATGAGATCTCATTTTCGTCGTGGTCGAATTTCTTTTCCGGGTGTCATCTTCATGATCATCGGACTTGGTCTGGTGATCTTTGAGATGCAGACTGGTTTGCTGTTGAATCGAATTGGCACAACGGGTCGCATTGTTATTTTCGTCTGTGGAACCGGATTTTCTGTCTGGGGCTTGAAGGAAGTTATCGCGGGGTTTTTCCCGGGTTATTCGAAGACCGGCTATAGCTTCAAACTTCCACAAGAAGGCTATCTCTATTTAGTCATCATGTTCGTGTTTTTTGTTGGATCATTGATCGGACGAAACAACTTGCTGCTGTTGGTCTTTGCTTCGTTGGCAGGTCCCTTCGTAATGAATGGCTGGTTCACATTTACGATGCTGCGATTGTTGAGGGTCTCTCGCGTGCTGCCCGAGCGAGTCATGGCAGGCGAACCGTTTACCACGACTTTGATTTTAGAGAATCGCAAGACCTGGTTAACCATCTGGCTGATGACGGTGCATGACGCAGTCTCGCGTGGAGACTTCTGGTTTTCCCCTGAAGTGCTATTTGTACGTGTCCCATCAAGTTCCTCTCGGCAGGGGCATTATCAACTACGATTGAAACAACGCGGTGCTTACGAATTCGGTCCTGTACGAATCACAACTCGATTTCCTCTAGGGCTTGTTGAGAGAGGAAATCGCATCGAGATCATTGATGAATTTCTCGTTTATCCGCGCACCGGGCATCTAACTTCCGTGTGGCGAAAACAATTACAAAACTCGACTGAACTGGTGAGTGGTGTTCGTACCATGGCTGGACCATTCAATGATGAGATGAGTAACATTCGCGAGTATCGTCAAGGGGACGACCCTCGCATGATTCACTGGCGGACCTCAGCCCGCACGACAGAACTGATGGTTCGTGAATATGAGGAAAGCCGAGACCGTGACCTGCTGCTCATCATCGA
>JABJMI010000341.1 GCA_018659505.1 Planctomicrobium sp. | reverse complement strand
CTGTACAGTTCTATTCGACTATCGAATGGATGTGTTGTCACTGAGACTGACTCGCACCAAACAACTACGAATGAGGACTCGAGATGGACCTTTCGCGACGCAACTTTCTTCGAGTGAATGGTGCCACACTGGCTCTGCCATTTCTACCGTCATTGGCATGGGCGAATGGGACTACTGAACGTAAACCAGCAAAGAAGCTGGCAATTATTTATTTGCCAAATGGAATTGTTCGTCGTTGTTTTTTCCCGGGTGAAGAGAAAGCAGAGCTGCCGGATTTTATCGGTGGGTTCGACGCAGATCGAACTAAGAATGATCGACGGTTTCAGCACAAGCCCGGCTTCTACCCGCTCGAGTTGACGTCGACGATGCAACCATTGGCTCCGCATGTCAATGATGTGACGATGATCACGGGGCTTGATCGCACCTACAAAAATGGTCAGGATGTTCATGCTCAAGGAGCATCCTGTTACTTGACCAGTTTGTCTCCGGAACAAGCGGAACAGCAAGGAATAGCTCATCCGAATGGTCGAACTCTGGATCATGTGATTGGAGATGCTGTTGGACATTCAACTATCTACAACACATTGGAGATTAGCTGTAACGGTTTCACCGCACCAAAGGAACCAATCGAGTTCGATAATATCTCATGGTATGGAGTTGGCAAAATCGCTCCGTCGATTCGTGAACCGCAAGAGTTGTATAACCGTCTCTTCATGCGCGAAAGCTACCGCCAGCATGTCAGCAATGTGACTGATCTTGTGCTGGCTGACGCAAAAACACTCTCCCATAAACTGGCGATAGCTGATCGACGTACGATGGACGAGTTTATGGTGATGGTCCGGGGCATTGAGGTTCGGATTCAGAAGATGGATCAATTGTTGTCCAATGTGGACGTCAAGGTTCCCAAGAATGAAGTCCTCCCTCGCGGTGAATACATTCGGCTTCAAATGGATCTGATGTTACTAGCGTTTCAAATGGGCATCACGAATGTGTGCACATTCATGCTTGGTCCGGAACGCTGGGATGCGACGTTGATGTACGAAGGCGTTTTCGATCAGCCTGTTCAACATCACAATATGACACACAATCAAAAAGGGGATGGCTACAAGGATTTGCAAAAGCTCGACATCTTCCACATGCAGCAATACGCCTATCTCATTCAGCGAATGAAGGAGATCAAAGAGTCCGACGGCAGCACAATGCTTGACAATTCTCTGGTTGCGTATGGAGCTGGCTTAGGCGACGGAGCGACGCATCAATATTACGACCTACCGATGATTCTCGCTGGGAAAGCTCAGGGGCAAATTAAGCAAGGTCGTTTCATTAAAATGCCGAGTGGGACATTAAATTCAAATCTATGGCTGACATTTGCACAGCTGATGGGCTTGGAGATCAACTCTTTCGCCGACAGTACC
Organism: Planctomicrobium sp.; assembly: GCA_018659505.1. Lineage (GTDB taxonomy): Bacteria > Planctomycetota > Planctomycetia > Planctomycetales > Planctomycetaceae > Thalassoglobus. The sequence continues at coordinate 723 of JABJMI010000341.1, read as the reverse complement.
GGAGTGGTCTCCGATTTGTGGACATAACAGCCAATATGAGTCAGGAAAGTGTAAATATGTTCGTGCTGAAGCGTTGTGGCGTTTCTGCGGTATTCGTTGTGTTCGGTCTTTGTGCCGCATTGGCACAAGCAGAAGATTTTCAACAGGTATTGTTGCCGCTGTTTCAAGAAAAATGTGTTGATTGTCATGGCACTCTCGAGGCGAATGCAGAGATCAACCTTGAGGAACTTCTCACAGAAGAGGAATTCCTTAAGCACCCCGAAATGATCAACAAAATGCTAGGTGCCATCGATAGCGGTGCGATGCCGCCGGATGGGGAACCGGCTTTGGAGGAGCAGACTCGGCTTCAAGCGGTGAAGTCGCTCCGGACGCTGCTAAGAAAAGCCGCTGAGCGAATCCCACAGGCAAGTGTCCCGGTCAGCCGATTGAACCGTTTTCAATACAACAATACAGTCCGAGACCTGTTTCAACTTGATCGAGATGTATTCGCGTTGCCTGAGAAATTAATGACTCGGCACGAAAACTATCTGCACCAATCCGTAACTGAAAACAGTTTGCCAGCTACTGTCCAAGTGGCTTCTCATTCATTGCAACCGTTGCCTGGATTGTCTGGAGTGAAGGCATTTCCTAAAGACCTCCGTGCCGAACATGGGTTCGACAATCAAGCGAGTCAATTGACCTTGTCTCCGCTGTTACTGGATGCGTTTTTCAGGTTGAGTGTTT
>JABJMI010000931.1 GCA_018659505.1 Planctomicrobium sp. | reverse complement strand
CCCATCCAGTGTTCGTGAGATTGGACTTCTTATCCGCCAGTGTATTCCGCCGGGATCTCTGTTCTGAATACGTCTGAACCACCATCTTCGTAGAATCGATTTAATTCCACAATCGCTGGTCCTAGGAGGAACAGGTAAACCGCAGGCATCAGGCAGAGTACCGTGGGGAAGAGGAGTTTGAAAGTCGCGGAGTTTGCTTTTTCGTCCGCTCGCTGCTTCATGCTCTCCCGCATGTTGTCTGAGTATTCAGCCAACGCTTCTGAAACACTTGTTCCCATTCGATCAGTTTGAACCAACAATGAAGAGAAAGAGTGAACCTCTGGCAAGTCGACTCGTTCGCTCAAATTTGTAAGAGACTGATCGAGTGAACCGACATGAGCCTGTTCTTTGACGATCTTCAATTCTTTACCAAGTGCCGGATAGACAGGTTCAATATCTCGACCAACTCGACCAAGTGCAGAAGTCACTGTCATTCCTTGTGAGACACACATGTTCAACAGGTCGAGCATGTCCGGCATGGCATTACTGATTTCGCGAAGTCTGTCAGCAGCTTTGGAGCGAACATACAACGGCGGCAACGCCCAGCCGAAAATAGCGGTCACGATCATGGCGATGATCGCCAATGTTTCCAATTGCGGCGGGGCAATTACAAGCATGAAACCAAAGAAGACAATCGGTCCCATCATCAACAGATAGCGAATTGCTGTCATGTTGTGCCAAGCATGCGGCGAATAGTAGCCGGCGTTCCGCAAAGACCGCGTCAAAGTGACGCGTCCTTCAGGAGTGGACGGCATCATCGCTGCGATCACTGGGGTCAATGAACCAAAGGTGTAATCGTCTTGCCCGAAATACGGGTACTCTTCTTCAATTTGATCGAATGAACTTTTCTCAGTTGATTGTTGTTTCGGAGTGCTTTTAGAAGTTACTGGCTGAGTGACCGATGCCGCTTTTGAATCAATGAAATCTGTCGTCTTCTGAACTGTTGCTGTCTCAGTTTTCTGAATTGAATTCGCTACTACCTTTGACTCAGATGGAACTCCAGGCTGAATCGACGAAGTTCCTTTGGGACGCATCTTTGGTCCGGGAGACTTGCTCGAAACGGATTTTTTTCGTAGCTGTATGGATTTGTAAATGCCATAAACCAACACTGCGATCGCAATGGCAGAAATCAAGAAGATTTGTTGTGAGGAGTTCATGGCGTCGTTCCCGTGGGAATTTCAATATTGTTCTATCGGGGTTCAAATCGTTGATTGATTGGGATTGTCAGGGCTTAAACTTTTTGGCTGGAACGTAAAATTCGCAGCACCCACATGGCTCCGAACACTTCCAACGTGGTCGCAGCGATGGTCACGCGGAAACCCCACTTCGATTCCAACAATTCCGTCAGATAAGTTCCATCTCGTAAAACGAAGAAGACAATAATCGCCGGTGGCAAAATGATCATCAAGATCGCAGTCGCTCGACTCGCTGCGGTGGCAGCTTTCAGGCGACCGTAAAACTGCATACGGTCTCGCAATGTTTGCGATAGTCGTTCGAGCACACGGACCAGATCTCCACCAGTCTGCATATGTACTGACAAAGCAGTTACTAAAACAGATGTGGCCACAACTCCGGTTCGATGTGTGAGTTCCCGCAACGCGTCGCCAACGCCTAAACCTAGTTCCAGTTTTTGAGTGCAATGCGTGAGTTCGTCACCTAATGGGCTCGGTGTGTCATTGGCAACGAGTTTCAGAGAGTTCTCCAAGCTTCGACCCGTCTTTGCTGCTCGAGCAAGTTCATCAATCATGCCGGGTAGTTGAGTTGAAATTTGTGTTTGTCGGCGTGAGCGAATAAAGATGATCGACATCACAGGCAGTAATCCGCCCAGTGCCGCACCCATCGCAGTGGTCAGTAGATTCTCTTGCAGAACGAAAACGAATCCGCCAATTGTGAATGCTGAACAAAGTGACAACGCCAGAATTATTCCAGGAGACATGCCTGTCCCGGATTGCAGCATCAGATCGTCAAACCAACCATTGATCTGATTACCGAATGACGAATCATCTTCGCGAGCGAAGGTTTCCTCGTCACGTAAGATGCCCGCAAATTCAGGTTGTCGAGTAATGCTAATTGCCATGATTTCTTCTCTGGCGGAACCGTTGTGTAATCTGTTTTTCTATTAAGTTATTCGTCTGAATCAGCTTTGATCATGCCTGTCCCTAATTCACGGGCATCGAACATTGAGTGTGGGATTTCATAACCGGCGGATGCCATCTTGCGAACGACCTTCGGCTCATATCCGGTCGAGTAGAAAGACCCGACCATCCGACCTGCGGCGTTTTTGCCTGCCATGCGGTATACGAAAATATCGTTGAGTTCAAACTCACCATCTTTCACTCCGGCAAGTTCTGAAATCCTCATCACCTTTCGTTCACCACTACTTAAACGAGCAACATGTACGAACAGCTGAATCGCGGACGCGATATATTGTCGAGTTACATGTGTCGGGAGTTCAGCTCCCGAAAGAGCAATCATCAATTCGAGACGTCCCAAAGCGTCTTTTGTATCGTTCGCGTGAACGGTACTCATCGAGCCATCGTGACCAGTGTTCATCGCCTGCAACATATCCAAAACTTCGCCGCCTCTGGCTTCCCCAACGATGATGCGGTCAGGTCTCATTCGCAGAGAGTTTCTCAACAAGTCACGTGGAGAGACGACCCCTTTGCCTTCAATGTTTGGGAGGCGAGTTTCCAATCCAACGACATCGGCTTGCTGCAATTGCAATTCTGCTGTTTCTTCAATTGTGATGATTCGTTCAGACGCAGGAATGAAGCGGCTCACATTATTGAGCATGGTTGTCTTACCAGCACCAGTACCACCGGAGAACAAAATATTCGCTCGCGACTTCACCGCAGTGATGAGGAACTCCGACATCTCTGGAGCCAGCGTCCCCAAGCGGACCATATCTTCAATCTTCACGATCTGCGTTTTGAAACGACGAATGGAAAGAGTTGGACCACGTAAGGCAAGGGGGGGAATCACGGCATGCAGACGAGAACCATCAGAGAGTTTGGCATCAACCATCGGCGAGACTTCATCAATACGACGTCCCGCTTGACCAACTAAACGTTGAATGAAGTGCAACAGGTGATCGTCGTTCGCGAACTGTACATCGGTTCGTTCCAGCAGACCATTACGTTCAATGAAGACCGAGTTTGCTCCGTTCACCAACACGTCACTCACGTCTGGATCGTCCATTAAAAGTTTGCAGCGGACCAAACCCATAAATCTCGTCCATCAATTGACGAACCATAAGCTTTTGCTCTTGGTCTGTCAGCTGAATGTCTGGTCGGCTACTGAGGTGATTAGCAAGTGCTTCAAGCTGACTTCGGAAATCAGCTTCACCCATTTCACCCGCTTTCGACATGTCAATCGAATCGACGATCTGACGATGTAGATTCGTCTTCAACTCTTGAAAGCTAAGAGGTTCATCAATGGTTTGTTCTGTCGCTGCTATCATGGTTTTCATCCTCAATGCACACGAAGTGAATGCCCGTCGTTATTGCGTCAACGCAAGTCGATAAATGTATTTATTCTTTTGTGTGAGATCTCCAACATCGCTCAACACAGCGGTACGCGTCGCGATGATTGTCGGTTGCACGATCAACTCGATCTCATCTCCGATCTGTTGAATTGAGAGTAATCGAATTGAGACCAGACGAGTTGCTTTGATTGTTTCGTGATCGTTCGAAGAGGGATTGCTTCCACGTTCATAGAGCAACACAATCCGAGTTTGACCAAGTTGCTTCTCAAGTTGATCGATGGGAGTTCCCTGGAAGTCGCTGACAGCACCCAACGAAAGTGGTCCTTCTTCGAAGCCGAGTTCGCTTCCGAATTCCTGTAAGTGTTCCCAATTGAATCCATCTACAAATTGATCGACTAAAGCGGAATCAAAAAATCCAGTTCCCAAATCGACAATTCGGACGTTCCCAAGCTCGTTATTTGATCCCGTCTTGAGGACCATTTCAGGCAGTCCGTCTGGTTCTTCAATGACGGCTTTCTTTGTCTCGTCCCAGCCGAAATTGTCACTCCCTTGAGCCGTTTCGATTGTCGAATTCCAGTCGTCTAAAACGTCTCCATCTTTTTCAAGAATGGCAATCGGCCAAGCAGGAACATTGGCGTGGTCTAATGGTCGCACAGCTCGAATCGAGTTGCTGATAGATGCTTCTGATGAAGCGAGTACATCTCCATAAGGTTGTGCGGTCAGATAAGGCATGAACAAAGAAACGGGATTGCCACTCTCTCGGTCACGATGTGCCATGACAATGACTGAGGATGGATGGAAATCTGTTTCGATGTAGGTTTCTTGACCGGTCAAATCGTCAATGACTGGTCGACCGAGACGAACATCTTTGCTCGGTTCGGTACTGACAAACACTGGTTGACCGACAGCGAGATTCCTACCTGCAACAGCAGCTGCCGTTTGTCGAACAGCATTCGCCCAAGTTTCTGAATCGAATTCAGGCTTCAGTAATTCTTCATTCGCGAGCTTCTGAGCAGCTGCGAGTGATGCTGCGTTTGCCGAAGTTTGCAATTCGCTTTGAGCCGAAGAGAGCCAGAGCTGATCAAGAACTAAAGCAATTCCACCGGCAGCCACAAGCAGTCCAATCGCTATCGCAGGCAGCAGTGTCCCTCGTCGCGAAGTTTGAACAGATTGTCGTCTGAAAGTTTGCATTGGTTCTGTGACTTGACTCTTGACTCGATGATTCGGGGCTTCTCATTGATTAGCCGCTGGGCGTTAGCCCACGGTTTTAACACCAGAACCGTCCTCTAACGCGGAACGGCTGAGAGTGTTATTGGTAATGCTTAGAAAGAACGCCCGCCTTGCGACTGTGGCGAATTTGTATCCATTTGAGCTGTTGGTGGTCCACTGGAATCAGAACCTGCGTCAGCTGGTGCGTCTGAACCCTGACCACTTCCAGTCCTAGACCATGGTCCTCGGTTGTAGTTATTTCGGTTTCGGGGATCGTTGTTAGGGTTGTAATCTCGCTGCTCGATAAAGTAACGATCGGTCATTTTTCCATCGACAAAGGTTCGCAACCCACGGTTGGTGCCCGGATAGACTTCAGTTGTGAATGCCTTTTCCTTTTCGGGTTCGTCCGGTGGATCAATGCCAAGGATTTGGTTCAAGGTTGCTCGGTTTTCATCCTCAACAGCAACGACGCCGCTCCCTTTACCGCCATCGGTATAAGTGATGTCCAATTTTCCTTTCATCTCAGCGAGTAGAAGGATATTGGCTTGCTCTGGAGAGAGTTCAAACGTGACCTGTGGAGCTCCGCGACTGCTTCGCAAACCGCCACTTGTCACACCGTTCATTGCAATG
>JABJMI010000930.1 GCA_018659505.1 Planctomicrobium sp. | reverse complement strand
ATTGACCTATTCCATTATCCTGCTTCCGGCCACATCGACCGATGGTGCTTCTAACGGGTGCGATCTTGAGCTGGTAGTAAGAAAGTCACTCTGAGATTTTGCCTGATTCCTGAACTAGCCAAATTCGTCCAGATTTCAATTCCAATGCGGACAATTGCCCTTCGAATCCACAGCCGGTATCGATGCAACGACAGAATCCATAGTCTCGGATTGCCCCAGGTGTGTGACCGACGATGAAAGTCTCTCTGTTAAGATGAGCTTTGGGTGGTGACTCTTCCAACGAAAGCCAGCGGAGAAGAAATGATGGTTGGTCCTCTAGCTTGGAGTACCAACAGTAGTTCCGCGTGCGGAGCATCTCTGCTGTCGGGCATCATCTCCTCCTGCTTTCCGAGGATGGGAATCAAGTTGCAACGATGACGCAGTTCGATCAGAACATCCAACACCTTTCGGCTGTCCAGTCTACGGTTGATGTAATCTCCCAGCGTGACGACGGTGTCGTCCGCGCCTGGAAGTGTGAATAACTATTGTAAATTTCTTTCCGAGATTTTCCTGTTTCTGAATGGGTAGAATTTCCTACGGAATTGACCATTACTTAAGATTGGGGGTAAGGAAATCTTAACAGTCGAACTCTTCCAAAGCATGGCGTTTCCCTCTGGTTAATGACACGCTACGATACTCGTTTCAATCAACTTTTATTGGTTTCAATGAGATACTTCGCATGGACTCTACTTGGGGAATCGTTTTTATATTGCTTGCTGGCGTTGTGGTTGTCGTCGGGTCAATTCTCTTATTTCGTCTCCATGCTTTTTTAGCTTTGATCTCAGCAGCTTTTCTGGTTGCGTTGTTAACGCCTCACTCTGCTTTAGAGAGATACCACTTTAGAACTGCTTCTTATCAAGTTGAACTCAATGATGAATTGATTATTAAAGCTGGTCCCAAGCAAGGTGTCGAGCCGGGGATGCTGTATCTACTTTTTGCTCTTGATGAAGACGGCAAAGAATTTCAGCAGGTTGCAAAGGTCCGCACTCTGAAGACTCGCAATGCAGATGAAGGGGACGCAAAGTGGACGACTGCTGAGGCAACGGAAGGCAACCTGGCTGATCTCTCTTCGATGAATACGAGTTTAAGAGTCATTCATTCGCTTGATTTCAAAGCAGTGAAGAAGTCAGCGAATGCGACAATCGGTTCGCGTGTCGCGAGCGGTTTCGGTGGGACTTGCGTCAAGATAGGAATCTTGATTGCCATGGCTGCTATTATTGGAAAGTGTCTGCTCGATAGTGGAGCAGCTGACCGAATTGTGCGGACGATCTTGGGTTGGTTCGGGGAGAAGGCAGCTCCAGTTGCGTTTATGTCGAGTGGCTTCTTTTTGGGTATTCCAGTTTTCTTTGACACCGTTTTCTATTTGATGATTCCACTCGGCAAAGCGATGAGGCTTCGTACAGGGAAAAACTACATTCTTTATGTCCTCACCATTGTCTGTGGCGCGACCATGGCGCACTCGCTGGTTCCACCAACTCCGGGACCGCTTTTAGTCGCTGAGGAGTTGGGGGTCGACTTAGGCGTCATGATTCTAGGAGGCACAATTGTCGGTCTGTTCGCCGCTGCGTTTGGATATCTTTACGCAACGATTTTGAACAAACGAGTCGAACTCCCCTTACGAGATTCTCCTGATTTTTCACTTGAGGATCTTGAGAAGTCGATGGAGGTCGACGAGAAAGAGTTGCCCCCGTTTTGGGTTGCTAGTTTGCCGATCTTGTTACCCGTTGTGTTGATATCAATGCAAACGATTGTCAGTCATGACAGTATCTCTGGGAGTGTCAACGACAGCGTGAAACGCATCATTGCCACACTAGGAGATAAAAATGTTGCGTTGATCCTCTCTGCCATGATTGCGATGGCGACACTCATTAAACAGAAGAGAAGATCGTTCCAGGAATTGTCCGTTTCGGTGCAATCAGCATTGGCAAGCGGCGGAGTGATTATTCTCATCACGGCAGCTGGCGGTGCCTTTGGGCAAGTCCTGAGAGAAACTGGAGTTGCAGAACTGATCAAAAATTTGCCGGATGCTTCGCCTCAAGTGATTTGTGCCTTAGCATTTCTCATCACCACAGCAATACGTACAGCTCAAGGCTCAGCATCGGTCGCAATGATAACAGCTGCCGGAATTCTTTCTGGGATAGCACGTGATGGAAACCTCCCCTTTGAAACGTTCTACCTAGCGGCAGCGATTGGCTGCGGTTCCAAACCAATTGCCTGGATGAACGATAGCGGTTTCTGGGTCATCACAAAAATGAGCGGCATGACCGAAAGCGAAGGTCTGAAATACATCACTCCCATGACCGGATGCATGGGAGTCGTCGGATTGATTGTTGTGCTGATCGGAGTCACTTTCTTCCCGAATTTCTAAGAAACAGTCTCAGGAATTGAACGAACTGAATCAACGAACTGAATTGCGGTAAAGATACTTCACAGATCCTTCTGTAAAATTCATTTCGATGAATGCCGTTAGCAAGATACTCCTCGACATAGTTGCACCTAACAGTGAGCAATGACGCCTTACAACCTAAGCTCAATAGTCAGCCTAATTTTCGATTCAGATAATTCGGGATTCTTTTGATTTTGCACTGTTTGGGAAATCAAATCCTGGGTGGTTGTTGTTATTTCGTACGGGAAAATCTAAAGTTGTAATATTGGGTCGTTAAATCAAGTGGAGAGTTTCATGAAATTTTTGTTGACCTGCCTATTTATTCTCGTCCAATTCATCGTTGAGGGGAGTATCGTTGTAGATACTTTTGCAGTTGGTCCACAAACCGTGACTGCGAACTCTGGAAACAACAACGCCTCTCAGTCTTTATCTGGTCTGGATACGGCTCATGTCTTGGATGGACAGCGGAGAATCACTGTTCAGGGAAATATGTCCGTTGGTTCAATCGTCGCTACCGTCGACACGTCCAATGGGGGCAGTTTCGCCTATTCCTCAAATAATCCAGCGTTCACCGATGCCTTCGGCGGTCGCTTATTGTTAACGCACATCGCAGGTGATCGCTCCAACACTTTTGACTTATCTCAGTTTGCTTCAGAATTCTATATCATCGATTTCGAAAGTTCTTTCTTTGGTGGATCTGGATCATTTGCCGCGACCTTGAACGTCTCATCACCATCTGGAAGTGACTCGACATCACTAACTATTGATGAAACAGGAAGCCCATTCCAGGTCTCAGTTCCCATTTCCGAACTTTCAGGAGCAGATCTGTCGCAGGCATATAATTTAACGTTGGATATCAGCGGTCTACCATCCACAGCTGCCTTCGAGATCAGCAACATAAGTTTCTCTTCGAGCGTCCCGGAGCCACGTGCTGTTACGCTGCTTGTTCTTGCGATACTGATTCTCGCAACGAGCAGTCTCTTTAAATCACGTCGTCAAGCTGAGCATGTAACAAATTGAATGATTGCTCATCATCAATATTGGACTAAGACTTCTTACGCAAATCAAAACCGCTCATACTCTTCTCAATCAAAGTTCCAGCTTCGCCCAATACAGTCTTTGCCGGTCGCCTGTTTCTCGCAACCTTTCCAGCAGTGTTTTCATGGAAGGTTGCACGAAGTCGGAACTGACTCTTCTCCGATTGAAGGTGACTCGGACTCTGTCATTAAAGTCTACCAATTCAGGTGAGAGCCAGACGGTTGCTCCGCTGCCGGGGACTTGAACATGGATATTGTTATTCAGTTTTGCCATGCCTGAGATCATTTTGGCACGTTTGCTCGAGTAGATATCAACCGGAAAAAGGTCGCTGCGAAATCGATGTGCATCGACCCAATGGAATTGGTCTTCTGAGAGCCTCATTGTTTTGGCTTCCCACTCCTTCAACTCTGAAAGTTGAGGACGTCGTTGAAGCTGCATCCATTCGAAGATCCGTTCTTGCTCTTCGAAATACGATTCGTAACCTCGGTTTTTGTAGTCGAGGTAAATAACATTGCGACCTTGCTTCATGACGCTGTTAAAGACTCCTGCATTCGTATCTAAAGTTGCTCGATCACGCTGACCATTGACAAGATACCATCCCAAGTCAGGACCATTATCGGAGTAGTAATTACAGATTCTGCCACATTCACCGGTGATTGGAATGACACCAGCGAACCAGTCAAAGCGTGACATCCCAATATCTAAACAGGCATCGGCTCCCATCCCATGTCCTGCCAAGAAAACACGACTTGAATCAACGCGATACCGCTTTTGCAAGTCTTTAATCGAATTGATAACGACTTCATGCGCAGTTGTGTTTCCTCCATAAGTTGAGGTTGTTTCATCCGTGTAATGAGGAGCGATAACTATGTAACCGCGGCGCTGTGCCCAACCTTGCCTAGCTTTGTCTCCCGCCCACCATTGGATTTCTTTCTCGTAAGTTCCTCCAGCTGATCGTAAAACAACCAGCAGTGGATACTCACGATAGGGTGAATACTCAGGTGGCAACATCAGTGAGTATTTCGTCGGTGAATCATCCGTACCAACGGGAACGTCTCGTTCGACAATATCAGCTGGTGGCAAAATTGGTCCTTGTTGCGGGGCAGGCAGCAAGGGGATCATCTGAACGATTCGCTGCATACTGACATACTCAAGGTCTGTCAGTTTTGTGATTAATTCATCATCCAGAAGCGGGTCATCGCTATTCCTTAGGAATTCAAGGACAAGAAAGCGTGCTTCCCATAGAAGGATTGCCTCATCAAGATCTAACGAAGCATTCGCCTCACCCAGTATCCAACCGGAATACGCCAACGCAAGTTTTTGTTCAGCGGAGAGAGTGTTGTCGAGTTGCGCTCGCAGGTATGGATTCAAGCGTTCGATGTTTTCGTATCTCAATTCATCGACGAGAGTCGCTCGCATCGAGCGTAGACGCTCTGCCTGTTTCTTATCTTTTAGCACTGATTGCAGCATGTCGAGACTGAGCTTAATCTCCTCACTGTTCATTAATGCAGAGTCATACTCACTAATGATGTCTTGAGCTTCACGAAAGACAGTCGCACTCACTTCATCAGCCGGTGCTTTTTTAGCGATGAGGTAAGCGAGTTGATGCTGACCAGCGAGACGTCGTCGTTGCACTTCATTGATTCCACTGCGTGCGTTCGCCTCGGCGATTTTCTGTCGATATTCTTTCGCCCAGTCTTCGAGTTCTGGAAACTCTTCAGCGATTCGGTCAAGTTCTCGTTGAGCTTCGGTCAACATATCAGCTTGTAAGAAGAACGTGACAGTCGCCTTTCTCTCAGAGGGATCAGTACGATCAGAAGACTGTTCGATGAGAGACATGAGAATTTCAGAAGGGAGCGTCTTTGTGTCAAGAGCGTATTCCCATTGATGTGTGATCCCTTCCAGTTGGAAGTAATCGGGACGAAGTTTCGTGATACCTTGAACAATTGGTGTCGGTCCATCCTTGGTTGTGAGGATGACGGTTCGTCGACCAAATTTATTGAAAGGTTCTGCTCCAGAAAAACCTCCGACGATACCCGGACCTTTTTTCTTATTCGTTTTGAGGTGTTCAAGTTCGAAGATCACTTTTTGCGCCAGGTCTTCCTCTTCTATTATTTGATCCACGAGAAGGCGATGCACGAAGAACTGGCGAACACCATCGTCGACCAACCAGAAGCTATCGAGTCTGATCGGTCCTTTCGCATTCCTGCCCGCCATCGCAGCATTCAATCCCGTTACCTGAACTGCAGTGACGTTGAGGATGACCCCATTTTTTAAATGCACTTCAGCAGCTCTGCTCACTGCTGGTATTAACAACAAGGCAAGCAAGCATGTGGTTTGATTGAACGTCTTTGAAATGTTCATGGAGATCATTCCACAAGGAAAAGTAAACTGAGAAGGTCTGAAGTCATTGGAGATTGAATTCCTATATGACCTACAATCGCTATCGACTCTATCATTCACCAGATCATGCAGAATTTCCAGTAGAACCTGCTCAATCGAACCCTCTTTGCAGTCGGAGCAGTTAGTTCAAAACTAGCGATTCTGACGATACGGTAGAAGGGAATGAGTGTGCTGGGCTTCCCTACAGTTTGGAAAAGCCATACCTCGTAGCGAAAAAAACAGCCTATTGCCATAAACAACTATGAATGAATACCTTATGGATTTGATTCGACACAAATGTTTGTTTCTTTCATAGTTTTCAAAATAATGTATTGTGCAGGTGCATCTTACTAAAGAAGAGGAAATGATTCGTGAGCCAGGGAGAGTCAAAACAGCTTGATTCTACAACTTTCAGCACTTGGCATCGTGAATATTCATCCAATATAACAGCGTTTGTCTTTGGTATCCTTCGTGAGAAAGCCACAACAGAAGAAGTGGTTCAAGCGACGTTTACGAAAGCGTTTACTGTCGGAGGAGAAGTTCAACCTGGTTCAGAGAAAGCCTGGTTATTTCAAGTCGCATATCGTGAAGCGCTGATGCTGTTGCGAAAGAGAAAGAGCCATCAGAATAAACTTCTGAATATACAAAACCAGACAAGTTTAAAGTCGTTACTGAACGACAATCCTGTCCAGAAAATTTTAAACGATGAGCAAATTGAAGCGGTTCAACTTGCTGTTCGTCGACTTCCAGAAAACCAACGCGATATCGTTCATAAAAGAATCTACGAAGAGAAGACATTTCAACAAATCGCTGATGAATTACAAATTCCTTTAGGAACAGCACTGACTCGCATGCGGACTGCTCTACGATCTTTACAAGCAGTCTTAGAGCAAAATAAAGATGACTGAAAATCAACAACATAATGACCTGCTCGACGCTTTCAGATATTTCAACAATGAAATGTCCACTGCGGAAATGGCTGCTTTTGAAGAGTCGCTTGATGGCAATTTCGATTTGCAATCAACACTTGCGGATGTGGTTTTGATGCAATCTGCGTTGACATCTCAAAACTCACTGGCTTCGCAGTCAGAAACATATCGACCGGTGCGATCTTCACGTTTCGCAGCAATTCTGGGTGGTGGACTTGCCTTAGCTGTTTTGATGAGTGCATTGGTTTTCAAGCTTCCATCAAAACAAGAGGGGTCTATTCTTTTAACATCTGTAGATTCACCCTTAAAGCAGACTGATGTCGATGCACTGGGAGTCTGGACCATCATGGAAGGCGATTCAAATGTCGCTGCCAATCGTCGACATCTCCCTGCTGATTTTGAAGACAACACCTTCTCCACTCAAGCTGACGAAGAACTTGATATTCCTGACTGGATGTTCGCTGCGGTCGAGGCATCTTCCTTTGCTGAAGAAATTCCTGCTTTGGATGTCGACAATAACGGAGGGGCATTATGAAAGCCATTGCGTTCCTTTCTCTGTTTGTCCTCACTATCTACTCTCAACAGCTTTTTGCACAGAATGTGAATGAAGAGATCACGCCTCAGCGGGAGCGAGTTGTTTTCAAATTCGCGAAGCAACATCATGCGGAACTGGCGACTCTTTTACAGAATCTAAAAGAGATGGACGAGAAGAAGTACGACTCAGCGATTCTTGAGTTATCACGTACTTATGATCGACTTGAACGAGTAAAGGCACGTTCACAGGAAAGATTTCAGACAGATTTAGCTCTCTGGAAAATTGACTCACGAGTGAAACTGCTTGTTGCCCGTTCCATCCACGGAATGGAAGAGGAGACTCGCGAACAGATTCAAGGACTTCTCTTAAAACGCAACGCGATTCGTCTCGACCAATATACAGAAGAGCGAGATCGTCTGAAAAATCGGCTAAGTCGGATTGAAGAGCAGCTTGAGGAATTAAAAGAGAATGGTGAATCCCTAGCGGAACAAGATATGGAACGTATCTTGAAAACAGTCAGTCGACTCTCGAAAAACAACTCCAAATCTGATTCAATTAAAAAAACGAAGACATCTGCTGTTAGCACCAAAGAGAATTCGAAGTCGACTAAGAGTTCGAATTCAAAGTAATAACTGACCAATTTTGGTCAATAATTGTCATTATAAAGGTTTCGTATGAAATCCATCTTCAAACTAGAACTATCATTCTTTTGCGGGCTGTTCGCAGTAGGAATTGCTCAATTCACTTTCGCGAATGACGTCACTGAAGGCGTTCGCGAGCGCTTCGCAGATGCTTCAATCGAGGAAGTTCCTGACTTTCAAAAACATGTTGTTCCGATGCTAGGACGCTTGGGATGTAATGGGCGTGCTTGCCACGGTTCGTTTCAGGGACAGGGAGGATTTCGCCTTTCGCTCTTCGGTTACGATTTCAAAATGGATCATGAAGGCTTAAGTGATCGCATCGACACCGATGATCCCGCAGAAAGTTACGCTCTTCAAAAAGCGACTCTCACCGACACGCACGATGGCGGCAAGAGAATGCCTGTTGGCAACTGGGAATACAATGTCATTCTGAAATGGATTGCTGGTGGAGCGAAGCCTGTTGCGTCTCCAATTGAACTTGTCAAGCTTGAAGTTTCCCCTAAGGAAATTGTTTTTGATGGCAAAGATCAACAGTCACCGTTAAAAGTCGTTGCTGTCTGGGCAGATGGAACTCAAGAAGATGTCACAGACCTATGTCGCTATACAACGAATGACGACATGATTTGTGCCATCAACGAAGATGGAATCGTCAGTTCTGGAGATGTTGGCGACTCTCATGTCGTGGTCGCTTACGATAAAGCTGTTGTACCTATTCCAGTATTGCGACCCGTATCCGACCAAGTCGGGGACAAGTATCCACAAATTGCCGGGCGGACTCAGATCGATCAGTTGGTTGTCGACAAATTGCAGAAACTTGGAATCGTTCCTTCTAATGTTTGTGACGATGCTGAATTCTTACGACGAGTCTCACTCGACATGACTGGCACATTGCCGACAGCGAATCAAGTTCGTGAATTCCTCGCTGATAGTTCTAAGAACAAACGCGAAAAGAAAGTTGATGAACTTCTTGAATCACCAGCGTACGCCGCGTGGTGGACTGTTCAACTTTCTGACTGGACAGGTTGCAGCGACGATGCCTTAAACAATGTCAATCCTGCTTCTCGACAAGGTGGCAGCAAAGATTGGTACGACTGGATCTACAAGCGTGTTGCGGACAATGTTCCTTATGATGAAATTGTCGAAAATATCGTTATTGCCCAGAGTCGCAAGCCAGGAGAGGACTATCGTGAATACTCGGAACGAATGAGCAGCTACGCTCGCGATAAAGACTCATCGTTTGCTGATCAAGATGGACTCATCTACTTCTGGGGACGTAATAATTTCAGACAAACAGAAGACCGTGCGATCGGATTTGCATATACCTTCATGGGAACTCGCATCCAGTGTGCCCAGTGTCACAAACATCCATTCGATGTCTGGACCCAGAACGATTTCGAAGAATTCGAGCAATTCTTCGCCCGTGTCAACTTTTCACGTAACGGTGGTGACAGAAATGAATACACCAAGATGATCAAAGAGCTTGGTCTGGAAGGTTTGCGAGGAAATGAGCAACGCCGTGCTATTGAGAAAGCACTCAAAGCAGGCAAGGCAATTCCATTCCCTGAACTTGTGATCAATCAACCTCGCATCAGCGACGCACAACGGAAAAAACTCAAAGAAGCGAAAGCAAAAGGGCGTGACGTCAAAATCCCGAAATCGAGTGCCAAACTTCTCGGTGAGCAAGTTGTCGATGTTCAAAATGTCGATGATCCTCGTGAAGCCTTAATGAACTGGTTACGAGATAGCCCAACTCAACTCTTTGCGAAAGCATTTGTAAACCGCGTTTGGGCGAACTACTTCAATAGAGGAATTGTCGAGCCTACAGATGATCTTTCACTCGCAAACCCTCCAAGTAACGAAGGTCTTTTGAAGTTCCTCGCTGACGGATTTGTTGCAAGTGGTTACGACATGAAATGGGTCCATAAGCAAATTTGCCTTTCAGATACTTACCAACGCTCTTGGACACCGAACGAGACAAACCTTCAAGACGAAAGAAACTTCAGTCGTGCAGTTCCTCGCAGATTGCCTGCTGAGGTCGCTTACGATGCCTTGACCATGGCGACAATCAAAGACGAACGTGCCAATACATTCTTGACCGACTTGGAAGATCGTGCAGTCACAAGAACTTCGCCACCACGCAATGCGACGCGAGGAACTGATTACGCTCTCGCAGTCTTTGGTGGTTCTACTCGTGAAAGTAACTGCGACTGTGACCGCTCTTCCGAAGCAAGTTTGTTGCAAACATTATTCGTTCGTAACGACGAAGACACTCTCGCAATGCTCGATGGAAGAAATAGTTGGGTTGCACAGTGGTCAGGCGAGAAGAGCAACAAGGACGCAGACGCACTGAAAATTGAAAGAGCAAGAGCAGGTGCTGAGAAGCAGTTTAAAGAAGCGATGCGTCAGCTTATTAAAGCTAAGAAAACTGGCAAAGAAAAGTTGATCGCTAACGCTGAAAAACGTGTGACTGCCGTTGAAAACCGAATGGAATCTCTTCCGAAACCAGTACCGCAAAAAAAAGTCAATTTTGACGCGAACCAGATTGTTGAAGAAGCTTACTTACGAACAGTTAGTCGTTTCCCTTCAGAGCAAGAACGCGAAATTGCTTTAGGCTATATCAAAGATCAGGAAAAACCAGGCGCAGGTTTAAAAGACTTGGTCTGGGCGCTCATTAACACCAAAGAGTTTATGGTCAACCACTAATATTCAATAACCGATTGGTCTGCTTTGCGGATCAATCGGATTTAACTTTGTTCCGCTACGCGGGTTTCATTCTCTAAAATAAAAAAATTTCAATACAGGACAATCAAATGGCTCTTCATAAAACATGTGACGGTGTTGCTCGACGCGATTTTCTAAAAGTTGGTGCTGTTGGTGCGACCTCTCTTTCTCTCAGCTCCTTTCTGCAAATGAGTGAAGCCGGGCAGGTCAATCAGGCTGCCAAAGCAAAGTCGGCAATCTTCATCAACCTGCCTGGTGGTCCAACCCATATGGACACCTTTGATCTTAAGCCGAATGCAACAGAAGAGTATCGAGGCGAATTCAATCCCATTCAAACCAAAGTTCCTGGCATCGAAATCTCTGAGCATCTTCCCAAACTTGCCTCAGCGATGGACAAATTTGTGATTCTACGCGGTGTCTCGCATACGCTTGCTGCTCACCGTCTCGGATCTGAATACGTGAACTCAGGCAACCGACCACTCCCTTCGCTTCAGTTCCCAAGTTTCGGTTCTGTTATAACTCGTGAAATGGGTGGACCAGCAGAGTTGCCTCCAAATGTTTCGATTCCGCGCTCAAATCAGGTCCCTGGGTACCTGGGAGTTAAATACGCTCCATTACACACGAATGCAACACCATCTGTTGGTCAACCATTTTCTGTACGAGGAATTACTTTAGGAAATGGTCTTACAGTTAACGATGTTGAGAAGCGTCAAGGACTCTTAAATAAACTCGATACAACCTTTGCTGGATTCGAAAAAGATAGCCAACTCCTCGAAGGTCTTGACCGTTTTTCTCAGCAGGCGTACTCAATGATTACATCCAAGAGTGCTCGTGATGCCTTTGATGTCAGTCAAGAAAATCAACAGTTCGCTGCCCAATATGGTAAAGGTGCCTTTGGACAAAGCTGTCTCTTGGCAACCCGTCTTGTCGAGTCAGGCGTTCGGTTTGTAACAGTCTCAACCGGCGGGTGGGACACACACCGCGACAACTGGAATAAATTGAAAACAAGCCTCCTCCCAAGTTTCGATGAAGGTCTTTCAGCACTACTAAGTGGATTGCAAGAGAAAGGTCTGTTGGAGTCGACTGCGGTCTATGTCACAGGCGAGTTTGGTCGTACTCCGAAAATTAACACCGAACGCGGCGGAAGAGATCACTATCCTCGCTGTATGTTTATGTTGATGGCAGGTGGAGGCATCACCGGTGGTCGCGTCCTCGGAGAGTCTGACGCTAACGCTACTGAACCACTTAACGATGGATACTCACCAGATGATGTGGCAGCTTCGTTCTACCACAACCTTGGTATCGATCACACAAAAGAGTACAACACCAATACCGGTCGCCCTGTCATGATCGTTCGTGAAGGTGATGTTATCAAAGAGCTATTTGCTTAAGCCCACAGCGTTTTGCAATTTTGAAGAGCCTGGCTTCACTGGAAGTCGGGCTTTTTATATGCCTCGTTTTACGACATGAACATAAATAATTCATAAATTTCAACTTCTACAGAAACCAATCGCCCTCTGAAT
>JABJMI010000882.1 GCA_018659505.1 Planctomicrobium sp. | reverse complement strand
GTCTTCGTTTCTCAGCCATGACAGGTGATCCCGGAGCTGAAAGCATCCCGCTAAACATCAGAGACATTCTCGCTGTCGGAGAGAAGCGAAACAAAAATCAAAATAAGCAGCTCGCTGATTATTATCATTCGACCGACAAAAGAATTTCGGAACTGAAGACTCAGCAAGGGAAATTGCAAAAACAAATTGATGCCATCAAGCCGTCGACAACGCTTGTCATGGTAGAGATGGAAGACTCTCGCAAAACGAACATTTTCAAAAGAGGCAACTTTCTCGACAAGGGAGTCGAGGTCAATCCCGGTGTTCCTGCGGTTTTGAACTTCGTCCCAACCTTGGAAGACGCAGCTGGTCGCCCTGATCGTGTTGCATTCGCTGAATGGCTTGTATCACCTGAAAACCCATTAGTCGCCCGTGTGGCTGTCAATCGCTGGTGGTCCGAGTTTTTCGGACATGGAATTGTGGATACGCTCGAAGACTTCGGCACTCAGGGCGAACCGCCGACACATCCGCAGTTACTCGACTGGCTGGCAACCGAATTTGTAAATAACAATTGGTCAATGAAGCATATTCACCAGCAGATTGTACTTTCTGAAACGTATCGCCAAGCATCATCGATCACCCCGAAACAACTCGAAGCCGACCCATCAAATAAATGGTACGGACGTGGTCCAAGAGTTCGCATGTCTGCCGAAATGATTCGTGACCATGCGCTCGCTGTCAGTGGACTACTTTCAGACAAAATGGGTGGTCCACCGATATACCCTCCTCAGCCAGCGAATATCTGGCGGCACGTCGGTCGCAACGCGCCCAAGTACGCGACCGATACAGATGAAGATCGCTTCCGACGCGGCATCTACGTCGTCTATCGACGTAGCGCCCCTTATCCGAGTTTCGTCAATTTCGATGCTCCAGACCGAGGAGCGTGTGTCGTCAAACGCTCACGAACAAATACTCCGCTGCAAGCACTGACTCTTCTCAACGACCCCGCCTATGTCGAGATGGCTCATGCTCTCGCCAAGAGACTCATCACGGATCAGCTAGAGTTAAGCTCACAGACCAAGATTGAGAGAGGCTTCAGACTCACCCTCGCCAGAGCCGCTGAAAGCCATGAAGTCGAAATATTACTGAACTTCTTCGACAACGAACGAGAACGCTTTCAGCGAAACAGCAAGCTAGCAGAGGAAGTCGTGCCAGCTTCTGAACGGCTCAAAGATACTCCAATCGCCGACCAAGCCGCATGGTTCGAAGTCGCCAACATCCTGTTGAACCTCGATGAAACCATTACGAAGAATTAGTTTTTTGTCAGCAAGGGAGTTTTGTAGGTCAGGGCTTCCCTGACATTCGTCGGTGAAGTTTACAGCGAAAGGCTCTCTGGAAATTTAGGAGTTTATCGGTGGGAGGGGAACCCTGCCCTACGCCGGAAAGACATTTCTCTCAGCGACTCCGCGTGAGCTTCATTAAAACTTCATGGTAGCGACAAGTTTCAAGGAACAATTTCGCAAATGATCGTTGAATTTCACAAGACACGATCAACAATCTGCCTCCCATATGTCCTCAGCCTAGAATTTACAGCGTCTGTGTTTGTGCAAATGATTTGACGTAAATCTGAGTATTGAGTAGTCTGGCGGAGAATCTTTCCACAATGTCCAGCATTTGTGTGTCTAACAAATAGGTTCTGCTTCATGGTTCAGTAGTTATTAGCGTTACTGAATTCTTTGGCACAACTGTGAGTTCAAATTCACGGTCAACACTACAATCGAGCTATCAAATGATTACAAGGTTATACACTCTAGTTCTGACTTACATTCTGATCACCTCCGGGCAGCAGGCAGTTGGTGCTCTGCTTCTGACAGTTGACGACACTCCGTCAGGAGTGCGTCTCGAGTACGCAGGTACTCTCGATGTTTCAGGTCTTTCCTTTTCGACATCATTTGGACATTCTAGTCTGATCGGTCTTCGTGCAAATGACACTATCATTCACGTTCCTAACGACGGTTTAGCAAAACGACACTTTGATAATCCATTTCTACAATTCCCAGCGAACGACTTCTTTAGTGGGAACCTTGTCACTTTTACTCCCG
>JABJMI010000928.1 GCA_018659505.1 Planctomicrobium sp. | reverse complement strand
GACAAGGCAAATAATGATAATCAGGACTCCGCAAAAATCCGAATCCATCGGGTAAGATCTCTAATGTTCCCTCGCCAAACATCAGACCATTCATCTTGGTCCGTTCTTTCAGGATGCGGAAGATGAGATCCTGTTTCTTTAGACCCTGATACTCTGTGACCTTCTCTTGTTTGGCAAGCTCAAACAATTCCTTCATCGTCATTCGCTGCAGCGCAGCGATATGAATATCCCCCTGCTTAGCGTCTTCGTAATGTGAACTCGCCGGATCGTAGATTGCACGCTCCGACTGATCTTGATTGTTTGAATCAGGAGAGCTTTTAGAAGTGTCAGGTGAAGGAGTTGATTTTGCCATGACTCAGCCTTGAAGTGGATTTGGGATGAGTGGAGGATTTGCTCTCACTTGAATTCACGGAAAGTTTATTCAGGCAGTGAGAAGACTTTGACGGGAGTGGTGTTGGATCAATGTTTTTCGTTTGATGTTGTTGCGGTCTGCATAAGATTCGACTGAATCCATATTGCTAACTTCTGGGCTGCTGTTTCTATGTTACCACCGTTTGGGATGGTGACGTCTGACTTCTCTGACTTGATTTTGAGAGGTAACTGACTTGCTTCGCGATCTCGAAATTGTTGTTCGGTCCAACCGCGTTGTTGGACACGCTGCAAACGAATCTGTTCAGGGACTTCCAGGTAAACAATTGCATCACATGATTCGGACCAACCTGCTTCCAGCAACAAAGCGGCATCTAAAATAATGACATCGCAAGTTTGTTGTCTCTGAAGTTCGGAGAGCTGTTCTTCTAAATAGTTATGGATGCGGGGATGGGTGATCTCATTGAGTTGTAGGAGTGATTGTCGGCATCGTTCTTCTTTTCCAAACACCAGCCGGGCAAGTTCGGAACGGTTAACTTCTCCCAAATGATCAAAAATTTTTGGATTAAAGGCTACTTTGAGTGCCTCTTTGGTCTCTGGTTGTTTGAGAACTTCATGCCCTGCCCGATCCGCATCAAGTATGCAGATAGACATAATTTGCCCTAACACCTTCGCGATGGCTGTCTTGCCAGAACCGATACCACCGATGATTCCAATCACTGGAATCGGCACAGCGGACATGAGTTAGCGCCCTCAAAAAATTGAGTTCAAAATGAAAAGTAAGATTGATTTGAAAATTGGGGGGATTTTATGAGTGAGAAATCACTCATGATTCGTGACTGGGTGTCGTACTTACATTCCCTCGTAATGTGTTCTCGAAAATCCAATTCCGATTGTTGACAAAATTTGTCAGTGACTCATTTGTACTCTATAGTCACTTACGGATTCGACAAAGTCAATCAATATCAGAAAATATCCGGTGATTGCAGGCTGTGAAACTGCCTTGAGCAATTAAAAAAGGTCTTATCAGTTCTGTCTCTTGGCGTAACCATTTCAGCTTGTGGATAAGAACTTCGCGATATCGTGAAGCATTGGAAATGCCCTACGTTCGCTTCTTTGTGTGAAATCATTTAATCTGAATTGAACTTTACGGAACTTTTCTGATCGCCAATCGTCTCAAGGATGACGACAAATCTTTACTCGTCGACACATCACCTTCCAATAAAAATACCAGGAAGAAAACATGTCTCGCCATTTCAGTATCGGACTGATACTTCTCTCGCTTGCTACTTCAAGTTTCATTGTTGCCATGGCTGCCGACGAACCACTGCCTGACCTGCGTGAAAAAGCCAACAAGCTTTTCAAGGAAGGGCAATTCAAAGAAGCACATGAGGTCTTCGAGTCACTTGCGCTCAATGAGAAGAATCAGGGCGAAGAGTTACCGAATGATATCTCGATGACGGTCAACTCTTTAAGAAGACTTCAACAAGAATCGAAGATTGATGAATTCCTAGGTGATATCATTGACGTTCACTCAGAGAATTGGCGAGCCTACTGGGCAGCGGCGCAAGAACTTTCGAGTTCTAGTCATCATGGGTTTCTCGTTGCTGGAGAATTCTCGCGGGGCAATCACCGTGGTGGCGGTCAATACGTCAGCACAATTGAGCGGGATCGCGTGCAATCTTTACAGTGGCTATTTCGGGCGGAAGAAATTAAACCAGATGCGGTTTCGGAGAATCTCGCTGCACAGTTTTATGAATTTTTTGCGCGAGTCGTGTCAACAAATCGCATGGGGAATCAGGCATGGAGACTTCAAAAGCTGACCGACATCGACCAGCTTCCTGATTTAGAGGAAGGCTATGGATACGGCTACAGAGGAGGTTCTGCGCAGGGGGCAGCTGTGAATGAAGATGGAACGCCCGTTTATTATGATATTCCTGAAACATTTGAATCTGCATTGAATGATGGCGAACGCTGGCGATGGTTGCTTGAACAGGAAGTGAAGTCCTCTCCAAGTCGACGAAGTAAGGTCGACTACCAATTTGCTTCCTTCGCCCACCAGCAGTTTGG
>JABJMI010000316.1 GCA_018659505.1 Planctomicrobium sp. | reverse complement strand
TTTCTTTCATCCGTACTGTGGCGAGGTTACTAAATTTCGTGCAATTAAACCGACTTCAATGTCGCTTTGTTGAGATGTACTTAAACCTGATTTGTCTTACCGTAATCCATTCCGATTCTTCACCAAAAACATCAAGGCTGTTTATCTGGTAAGAATAACTTGGGATTTATTCAATGTGGCATATTGATAGCCTGTGTGACCGAAGATGCAACTTGATCCCCTCATCCTAACCTTCTCCCCACAGCTAAACTGCTGGCGAGAATGAATATTGAATGTGGGGAGAAGGGACAGCGGTTCGCTTCGCTCACTTTAATCAAATAGATGTTTCTCTCGCTTGACGAGCCAGTGGCACAAGATACATGAAAATGCTCTATCCATTGTTGATGGCTTGAGTCACTAATTCCTTGTCAAAGTAGTTTGTTTCCATCCCGGCATCAATGACTAGCCCCTGAGTATTGATCCCCGAAGAACGTGGACTCAGCAAAAAGGCAACGGCATCGGCGACTTCCGATGTCTGTACCGCCTCTTTTCGCAGGGTCGCTTGCTCTGCGAACAGATAAGAATCGACATACCCCGGAATCCCCGCTGAGGCAGACGTTTTCAACAATCCGGGACAGACGGCATTGAATCTCACTTTTGAAAAGTTTGAGAAAGACTTCGCTAGGAAGCAGATCGACGAATCCAATGCAGCCTTCACAGGAGCCATATAACCATAGTTCTCGGCAGCCATTCTGGTTGTTGAAATCGAAATCGTCACGACGCTACCAGTGTCTGAATCCAACAGCTCTTTGAAGGCATTGCATGTCGCAATTAACGAAAAGCAGGAAATATCGACTGCCTGCAAAAATGCTGCTCTTGGAGTCTCATGAAATGGCAACCAACCGGCTGAGTAATCTGCGAATGCGATGGAATGCACGATCCCGTGGATATTAGGGAAATCGTCTGCGACTGAGTCTCGCAATGCATCGATCTCCGTTTGGTTTTCAACATCACAAACATAGATCGAATCATCGCCGACAAGTTTGCGAAGCTGTTCTTTTCGTGCATCGCTGCGGACTGACCACAGGACATTCGCCCCCGCTTCTTTGAGCAATTTGCCAACTTGGAAAGCGACACTTTTTTTGTTGGCTGCGCCCATGACGAGAATTGATTTTTCTTTGAGTTGTAGAAAGTCCATTTAGGATCCGAAGTTGTATTGATTGAAGTAACGACATCTTGAATTCGTTGTACACTTGAAGTGTGCAGCTAACAGTTCTTAACGGAGAACACATAAATTGTCGCGATGAATGACCTCGGTATACGGGACGTCACCGAGAATTGAATCGATCTCCTCGGTGCGACGTCGGGCGATTTGCGACATGTCGCTGACATCGTAATTCGTCAATCCTCGTGCGAATTCGTTGCCTGATTCATTGCACAACGAAACGAGTTCACCTCGCTTGAAACTACCAGTGACGTGTGTCACTCCGATGGGCAGCAAAGACTTGCCTTGGTGCTGCACGGCACGGGTCGCTCCCTCGTCGAGGCGTAAGGTTCCGTTCGGTTTGACTGTGAACCCAATCCAGCGTTTCCAGGCAGGGATCAGCGGTCCGTTCGCTGTGAACAATGTACCAACATCATCACCAGCGAGTATTTTATCCAGCACGTTGGAGTCTGTTCCATTGGCGATGACGACACACTCTCCGACGCCGGTCGCCATGCGAACTGATTCCAGTTTGGAT
Organism: Planctomicrobium sp.; assembly: GCA_018659505.1. Classification (GTDB taxonomy): domain Bacteria; phylum Planctomycetota; class Planctomycetia; order Planctomycetales; family Planctomycetaceae; genus Thalassoglobus. The sequence goes on along the minus strand of JABJMI010000316.1, from coordinate 557 downwards.
GTCATCCCACCTGTTCCGCGTGAGCTTTTAATTTCTTTGGCGTACTTCATCATCGAATCATCGCAATGGTCGATTTTCGAGATTCGTTTCGAAGCAGGGTCACGAGGATCTCCATCGAAGAGACCATCAATCACCGAGAGAATCACAAGCAGTGGGCGTTCTAATAAGTTACTCACCATAGCTGCGAGCTGATCGTTGTCTCCAAATTTAATTTCGCGAACACTGACGGTGTCGTTTTCGTTAATAATTGGGACAACACCGTACTCGAACAAGGTATTAAGCGTGTTCCTCACATTGAGATAGCGATCTCGATTTCGAAAGTCATTCGCAGTGAGCAGCATTTGAGCGGCATGATAACCGTGCTTCTGTAGAGCTTCGTCATACGTTCGAATTAAACTTGCCTGTCCCGTTGCAGCGGCCGCTTGAAGGTGCGGTAAATCTTTTGGGCGTTCAGTTAATCCCAACAATCCGAGTCACGCTCCAACCGCCCCACTGGAAACTAAGAGTACACGACGTCCTGTTTGGCGGATGCGGTGAATTTGGTCTGCCAGTGCAGT
>JABJMI010000886.1 GCA_018659505.1 Planctomicrobium sp. | reverse complement strand
TGCACCGAAGATGACAGTCACCAATGCGACACAAACCGTGGAAACGGCGAGTCGGCGAAACCAGATTGTCTGATTTGTTTGGGACATTGGATTTAGGTGAATCAATCAACGTGTTGTTTCCGTCGTCGTTTGAACTTCGGGAACTGTAAAAAAATTAAGCGGGCGAAGGTTTGGGTGCAGGATCAATCGCTGGTTCAACCACTGGAGCAGGGGGTTGAGTCTGCGGCCAGAAGTCAGCATCGATATCAGGATGCGAGTATTCGTAAGGTCCACGATAGCAGACGGGTGGGACATCGAAGTTACCGTGTCCAGGAGGCGATGGAGTTGCCCATTCCAGTCCGTTTGCATTCCACGGATTACGTGGTGCTTTCTTGCCAACGAACCAGCTCATCATGATATTCCCCAATAAGAGGAACTGAGCAAATCCCATGATTGCAGCACAGATCGTCATGAACTGATTCAGCGGAAGCAGGTGTTCCAAATATGGATAGAGATACGGGTCGGCGTAACGTCGTGGCATTCCGGCAACACCCAGCAAGTGCATGGGGAAGAATGTTCCGTTGAAGCCGATGAATGTCAGGAAGAAGTGCAGCTTGCCCCAGCCTTCACTCATGTAACGTCCGAACATTTTCGGATACCAGAAATGAATGGCTCCGAAGACACCGAATAATGTGGCACCGAAGAGCACATAGTGGAAGTGAGCCACAATGAAGTAAGTATCGTGAATGTAAATATCGACCGGAACGGCAGCCATGAAGATTCCAGAAAGTCCACCCACAATAAACATCGAAACGAAGGCGACACAGTTGAGGAAGACCACGTTGAAAATCGGTTTTCCGCCCCAGATGGTTCCAATCCAGTTGAATACCTTCACCGCTGAAGGAAGTGCAATCATGATTGTGGAAATCATGAATGTCATGCCCAGAGCCGGATTCATGCCAGAGATAAACATGTGGTGTCCCCACACGATAAATCCGAGACCTGCAATGGCAGACATCGAGTAAACCATCGGCTTGTAACCGAAAACAGGTTTACGACACATACACGCCAGCATATCAGAGACCATACCCATCGCAGGCAAAATCATGATGTACACAGCTGGGTGGGAATAGAACCAGAAAAGGTGCTGCCATAGTAATGTTTGACCACCACCAACCGTAGGGGCAGCATTGTTAACGATGAGTCCAGACGGGATAAAGAAACATGTTCCTAAAGTTCTGTCTGCCACGAGCATAAAGCCAGCAGCGGTCAGAACAGGCAAAGCAAACGCCTGCAAAATTGCAGTGATGAACATTGACCAAATCGTCAACGGCATGCGGAAGAGAGTCATCCCCGGAGCACGCATATTGATGATGGTCGTCATATAGTTGACTGATCCCATCATTGATGAGACACCGACCATGGTGACACCCATTAACCACCAGAACTGAGCTGTTCCTGATCCGGGTGCAGCTGATGAAATAGCCGATAATGCTGGGTAAGAAGTCCATCCCGATGCTGGTCCGGCTGCAATTGAGCCTGCTAAACCATTGTTCCACAAACCTTCGTTGAAGACGAAACTCGCTCCGAAACAGAAGATTGCTGGCCACATGACCCAATAACTCAAAGCATTGAGTAATGGGAACGCCATATCATCCGCACCAATCATCAGCGGAATCAGAAAGTTACCAAACGCACCTGCCAAAACAGGGATAATCACAAGGAAAATCATGACTGTCGCGTGCATCGTAAAGAGCATGGTGTAGAACTCAGGTGAGATCTGACCACCACCAGCTGCGCCGGAGAATAAGTATCCGAGAATCGGCATGTTCTCCCAGGGGAACGCTAACTGCCAGCGCACGCCTAGCGCTAACGATCCACCGACCATCATCATGAACATCGTTGTCAGCAAAAACTGAATTCCGATGACTTTATGATCGGTAGACCAGAAAGGGACTGCCTTTAATAAAGCAAGCCGATCTTCACTATGAGGGTGATGACCGTGTGCTGCTGTTTCTTCTGTGGCTGCGACTGAACTCACCGCCTCACTCCAAACTTATTGTCAACAAATATTGAGATTACTGTTACGAAATCAGGCTTACTCAGCATCTGTTTCAGGGACTTCATCAACTCGGTCTTCGTTTTGTTCACGTTCGAGTTGTCGTAGATATTCGATAAAACCTTCGTCCGATTCTGCGACGAAGCGTGCATTCATTTTATAGTGTCCCCAACCGCAAAGCTCGGCACACAGCAGTTGATAACTCTGCTGCCGTTCTGCTTCGAACCAGATTGGAATCACAAGTCCCGGGACTGCATCCTGTTTGATGCGTAAATCGGGTAAGAAGAATGAATGTTGGACATCCATCGTTCTTAGATTGATCATGACTGGAGCACTTGCTGGCAAGTGCAAATCATTGACAGCATATAAATCTGTTGGTTGTGGATCAGCCATTAACGGCTTCAGCGATCCATCTTCATTAAATCCTGGGTAGCGGATTCTCCACTCAAATTGTCGAGCGGTGACTTCTGCCAGGGCTAAGCTGTCTGTCTCTGAACGTTTTTGATTGATACTCTCAAAAACCGCTTCCATTTTATCACGGGGGAACGCATCTTTGACTCGATATTCTGCCCAGACATCTAATTGATACAACGCGATGAACAGCAAGACGAAAGCTGGAACAATACTCCAGATGACTTCTAGTTCATGACTTCCGTGCGAGTACCAGGCTTTCTTGGCATCTGCTTCTGGTTCGGTATCACTGGCACCTCGGAATAAGGCGTATGCAAGAGCGACTTGCGTCCCGACAAATGTCACGGACGTAATTAACAGGATCATGTAAAACAAGTCATCAATTCGCCGACCAAGAGGCGATGCTGCCTCACTTGGAAACCACCATCCTAGAGATGGAGAGACCCAGCAAAGCGCAATTGCAACAATTGGCCAGAAGGCGAAAAATAAACACCAAAACCACTTCACTTGAACAACCTCATTCGGTCACAAGATTTAAAAATTAGTGAGAATCTACTTCTTGAGGCGTCGTAGCTAATTCAGCAGTCTTCGCTGAGTCTGCTCCGGCCCCGGTTTTCACTTCTTCGAAAGGAACACTCAAAATATAATTCACAAGATGCCAGATATCTTCATCTGTGATTGCAGATTCAGGATCATCAGGATCGGTTTTACGAAGAGTTGTCGTCGAGAACGCAGGCATCGGAGTTCCTTTGATCCCTGCATAGATTCGTGAGTACAAATCGATCGGACGACGTCCACCACGATAAATCCCGCGATGCAAATTTCTTGGCTTGATTGGATTGCCCCAAACGTCATAGAGACCAGGAGCCGGGTTTTCTTGATTGAGTTCATTTTTCGTGATCGAAAATGTCTGCGAACCATCTCCGTAACCCGCTTCTCCGTGGCACTGGAGACATTTGTTTTTTTCATTGAGGTAGAGGACGCGACCTTTCGCGACTGACTCGGCAGAATAAGGAATTCGCGGCGTCAAAGGACGAACTTCAGCAGGCTCTTCTTGACTGCTTGACCAATCCTGTGTGAGCCGAGTCGTCATCATGTCGAGTTCATAACGAAACGAATCGGGTTCATTTACTGCAGCGTTAAATTCATCTCGTATGTCATTGCGGCTCGTTTCGCCATCACTTGTTCGATCTTTAATCGCATCGTTTGAATAGCTATCGCTGAGCGTGCGAATCAATTGATATTCGAGTTCGCCTCGTAGAGACAACCACATCACATATTCAACAAGAGCCGCTGATTCATCTTCAGTCAGCAATTTGAAGGAGGGCATGTAAGTCCCAGGGATTCCATCCTCAATCACGCGAGCAAGGTCTTCACGACTGGCTCGTTTTGGTGCCTGTGTCGTCGTGAACTTAAAGATTCCTCGACGATAATCGCGTGGTTTTGGATTCAGGTAAGGAGCTGTTGGACCATTTCCGTCGCCAGTGACTCCGTGGCAATGCTGACAATGCTCAGCGTAGAGATGTCGGCCATTGGCTAGAACTTGTCCTGGACCGACGACCACACTTTGCTCCTCAGCGGGTTTGCTTTGTAGAGCTGATTCTAATGTCGCTGTATGAGATTCTTCGTCCCACGAGCGGATCCATGCACTGATTTGTTGTGCTTCTTCACCGGCTTCCAAGAGTAGTTCTGTTCCGGAAGAAATCTCGGCATGTGGTTCATTGATATCCAAAGTGATCGAACGGTTGTCCGCTGTGGTCACTTTTCCAGTCGCAGTGTGCAACTTGAGTGGCAACTTATCCCACACAACCATATCGGTTGGGGTACCGAAATACGTGTTCAGAACTTCGTCAACGTAGGCTTGTGCATACGGTGGCAAATTTTCGTATTCATCACGATGTGAAAACTCCGGTTTGCTTCCGCATCCCGAAACTGCACAAATCAGTAGTAATGTTAAACAGGTCCTCACAGGAAAATCCCGATGCTCTCTATCTAGGAGTTACTGCGTTAATTTAGACGCAGGGACTTCAAATTTAATTCAATTGCTTTGTTCGCTGTAGTTTTTATTTTAACTGAGCTAATAACTTCACCAACCGGTAACAGTTGGATTTTGTATTCTATTTTTTTTTAGTTTCTGTCTCTTGTTTCGGCTCTTTTACCGACTCATCGTTGACAGTATTTTCACTATCAGCAGCGTCACCCTTTGCATCTGATTCTTGTGTCTCAGATGCCGGAGGTGTGGTTGTCGATTCGTTCGCAACCTCTTCGGCTTCTTCTGGTTCAGGGCGAGATTCGCCAGCTGTGATCTTAACTTCAGAAGCCGATTTTAATTCTGTAGCATCACGATTTGGTTCTGGTGTACAACCTGACAAGACAGGTAGCACCAATAATGTGAAAATCAAAATGTAAGATCGTGAAAACATTTCTTTACCGTGTACAATTCGCTTATTTTATACCGCTAAACTTCGATGACCGATGAGATTAGCCAGACAATTTCGATGCATTGACTGTAATGTTAATTGGCTCGGCTTCACCATTCGCAGGAACTGTCACTTTAAAAGCTCTTTCGATGTAATTCAATTTCTCGTGCCAGATAACAAATTCCATTTCGCCCGCTGGGACATTCGGAATTTCAAACGTTCCGTCGAGTTTTGATACTGTTGCCCAGGGATGATCGACAGGCAACATGTACGCCGACATCCAACCGTGGAAATCACAAGAAGTAAAAAATGGCTTTTGCTCTGCGAATTGAAATTTGTAGTTAACGTCTCCAGCATTTTTAGGCGGAACCGTTGCAGCGAATGAGTTCGCTTGTGCATTTAATTTCACATTATGAGCAACGGAGTCACTATTCTTGAGTAAGACTGGTTGCCCAACTTGAAATACCTGAGCGTGAGGAACGAAGGTACAACCTTGTTGGTCAACGATCAGCTGTTCTTCTGATGGTGCAGGGACATCGACATTAGGAACTCTTCTAAGGTAGATGAAGACATTTCCTAATCCACCGTCTGTTCCGACGACTGTTTGATTTTCAATTTTCTTTTCAGAACAGACGAGATCTTTTGTTGCTTGCCCCTGAGCCAGTAGCGAGGGCAATGTCGGCAATGCTCCGTCAACAGAAATTCGTCCTGTGACAGTTCCGAACTCTGTGATTTTAGGACCAGCAGTCGATTCAGATGCTGCTCCAGCTTCGCCCTCTTTTGCTTCACGAAGAAGAGTCACTTTGACAGGTGTCAGAGCACCGCCACCGAGACCTTCTCTTCTCACTTCAGGATCGCATCCAGAAAGAGAGAAAGTTAGAACAGAGCATACTGTTAAAGTTAGTCGGTTACGAAACATTATTCTGCACCTCCCGCAGCCGCATCAGCTGCTGGATCGGCAGTTTGAGGGTTGTAGGTTGTCGGTCCGTGGATATCCATCAGTTCTGAATAGTTAAACAAAGCATCGATGACTGACTGAGCCTGGCGAGGATTTTCCCCACCGAACAACTCTTTCATCTCAGCGGGTTTATCTGGAGGAAAGTTTTCGGGCATCGCTGTATAAGGATAAACCCACATCGGTTTATAGACCCACAGCTGTGACCATTCTGGGCGAAGCCGTTCTTCGACGCGTTGTAAGTTTGGACCTTTGATCTGCTTCGGGTCATTCACAACATTGCCACCCACATTATGGCACTTACGGCAGAGCGGTCCGTTCAATACATTCCAAGATGCAGTCAAATAATCGTGTTCCGCATCTGGGTAGTTTTCTTCATAGACCTTTGCCTCGGCAATTTGATGCTCTGGTTGACTTTCTGGAATCAGTTGATATGGGAAAGATTGACCAGCTTTTGCAGCGAAGTAGTTTGCTAAAGTTTGAGCTTCTTCATCATTCATATTGAAGCGAGGCATTCGCAGGACAGTTGTTCTCCTGAGTGGTTCTGGGTTCTTCAGGAATTTATACAACCACGGTGTTTGGACTTTGTGTCCTTCACCTGCTAGTGGTGGTACCGACGCTTGCCAAGCTGCGTTGTAATCTGTTCCGCCCGGAGTTTTACTGAGTTCAGGAGCAAGCTTGCCGACCAACCATTCACCAAAGTCACCACCACGGTTGTCGTGGAAGGCTCTGATTTGCCCTTCAGCGATTTGCAACGCTTCACTTGGCATGATGTACTTGCCATCTTCCAATTGGAAACCATCCCAGAAGCGGTATGAATAGAAGCGATACTCAGCATCTTCTTCATCTGGATCAGGGATTCCCTGAATGAATCCTTTGGCTTTGTAGACAACAGAGCCATCTTCTGTCACTTCTCCAGTCGCTCCTTGACCACCTGCACCAATTGGTTTGATGTGTGAAAGTAGGTCGAACGCAGGTTGATACATTTCAGGGATTTCTTGTCCCTTGATAGCAAGTGCTGCTGGATCGTATTCGAACTCAACCGAGTTCATATCGAGTACGTGACAACCCGCACAGTTGTATTTTGCGAGAAGTTTTTCACCGTTAAAGATTGCATCTTGCGATTTATCAGGTGTGAACTGATATTCAGGAGCCGGTGGCTGTGCAACAAGCCCGAGGACGAATGTTGAAACCGCTTCGATCTGATCAGGTTGGAAAGGGAACTTCGGCATCCGCAGACGTTCGTCCCAGCCTTTGGTTTCGATTTTCTTGAAGTCGTATGACCTTGGCTGACGTAACTTCTGCCATAAGAATCCTGCACGACCGTGAGTAATCGCGCTCTTGTAAAGTGACGCTTCCGTTAAATCTTGTTCGGAGACATCTTTCGCACCCGCTTTGACTGACTTGACGATCTTCTCAACACGAGCGGCTGTTGAAGTTCCTAAAGCTGAATGATGACCATGGTCATCGTGTGATGCGTGATCATCATGCGAGGAATCTTCATGTCCTGCATCAGTCATTTCACCATGGTGGTGCAAGTATTCATGAATATGTTCAAATGCGAGTTTGGATGTGTCTTTGCGACCCCAATCTTGAAGTGCTGTCCCAATAGGACGGGCTTCTTCAAAGCCTGGGATATCGTGGCAGCCATAGCAGCCATAGCG
>JABJMI010000411.1 GCA_018659505.1 Planctomicrobium sp. | reverse complement strand
TTTAGGCAGACCTGAATGAGAGATTATGAGGCTCGTTTTGGTTCAATCGTGAAAGTAGTAAGGAACTTTCAAAACTGCCATTACGGCGGCTTTACAGAAACCAGTCGACCTGTAAATATTGCAGGTTGATGGAGCTTCCCTAAATTTCAATTGGGATCAACGACATCCGATTCAGCATTTTTAGCTGATTAGATTCGATCTATTTGTTTCAGGTAATCAACGTGAGTGATTCTCAACGTGACCAATTTCAAGTCGCTATTAGCGTTTTAATCGTTGATGACGATGAAGCACATGCACAGGCTGTCGCGGAGAGTCTGAGACGAGTCAGTTGCGACTGTACGATTGCGAATTCAGGTCCGAAAGGAGCGAATTTCATCGAGAGTCAGCAATTTGATGTCATCATCACTGACTTAAAGATGGACGAAATTGATGGACTGGCAATTCTACGCAAAGCAAAGGAAGAACTTCCCGATGCGGAAGTGATTGTGTTGACCGCACACAGTTCGATTCCTTCTGTCGTAACCGCAATGCAAGGCGGAGCATATACCTATCTGACCAAGCCTCTTGATATTCAGGAACTTCGCCAAGCTGTCGAAAAAGCTTCCAGCCGCATCCGCTTGATCCGCAGAAATATCTCTCTTGCTAAGGGGCTTGATGAGAAGTTTGGATTTGAAGGTGTGATTGGCAACAGTCCTTCAATGCATCGCGTGATTGAGCAACTCAAGAACCTTGCTCCAACGGATACGACCGTTCTCATTTTAGGAGAAAGTGGAACGGGCAAAGAACTGGTTGCTCGTGCTCTTCATCAGAATTCTCTTCGTAAAAGCAAACCGTTCGTCCCGCTGAATATCTCAGCACTGCCGGAAAGTATTCTTGAAAGCGAACTCTTCGGACATGAAGCGGGTGCGTTTACAGGTGCTGCTACAAAACGTGTCGGGAAATTTGAATTCGCGAACGGGGGGACTCTCTTCCTCGATGAAGTTGGTGAAATGCCGACAGATACTCAAATTAAATTGCTCAGAGTTTTGGAAGACCGCAAGATCACACGTCTCGGTTCCAATGACGAAAAATCGATCAATGTGCGTCTCGTGGCTGCTACGAATGCTGACTTAAAACATGAAATGGAAGAAGGATCATTCCGCAGCGACCTGTACTACAGACTAAGCGTTGTGACGATTTACTTGCCACCCTTACGTGATCGACGTGAAGACATTCCGCTTTTGATCGACCATTTCCTAAAGGAGCTGTGTAAACGGGAAGGTCGCGAGGTTGAAGGTCTTTCTCGCGGAGCGCGTCAGGCGCTTCTCTCCTTCGACTGGCCGGGTAACATTCGACAGTTGCGAAATGTTGTCGAAGGCATGCTCGCCTTAGATACTGATGGCAAACTCGATATTGACGATTTACCGACTGAACTTGCTGAACTTGGTGGAGAATCCCCTGATGGTTTCATCGGAGGATCAGGAGCCGACATGCTGATTGGCAGACCTCTCAATGAGGTTGAGAAATACTACATCGCTCGCGCATTAGAATTGACTGGTGGGAAGCGAGAAGAGACAGCAAGTATGCTTGGAATGGGGGAACGGACCCTGTATCGCAAAATCAAGGAATTTGATTTGAAATAAGGGCTCAGAGTTTATTAAGAGTGAGCAGATTCTCAAGAACAGTTCAGTCTGGCGTTTCGAGCATCATCCACTTAGATTAAGTCTTTCTATTAGGCGACTTAGGTAATATCAGGAGTTCTTTGCGTGTCATTAAAAGTCAAATGTTGTGCATTAAATTCAGATGAAGGTCCGCATTTTAAGATGCTGGAAGAGGCCGAGTTTCAGGTGCTTCCAGGTGATCGCGCGAAGAATCTTTGGGAAGGCTCTTCGCTCGTTGCAGAACTTGAAGGTTGCTGCGCAGTCGTGGCTGGTTCTGAACCATACACAGCGGAGGTTTTAAATTCTCTGCCTGATCTACGTGTTATTGCCAGGACAGGAGTTGGCTTTGATGCCGTTGACTTGAAGGCTTGCGATGAACTCGGCA
>JABJMI010000784.1 GCA_018659505.1 Planctomicrobium sp. | reverse complement strand
AGTCACCCGACAGGTCAACGACAATCCTCCAAAGATTAAAGACCGTAACGATCCGCTCTATTATGATCACCCACATCACAAAGGGATTTGGCTCTCTGTTGACGAAATCAACGGCATCAAGTTCTGGAATGAAAACGGAATCATCGAGAACAAATCAATAGAAGTCATCAAATCGACCGGCAATCCCGCAGTCATAAAAACTGTTAATCACTGGAACGACGCTGACGGCAAGCCGCTTCTCAAAGAAGAAACGACCATTAAAATTTATGCCAATCGATTGATGACTTATGATGTCACGTTAAGTGCTCCAGAGCAGGAAGTTGAAATCGGAGATACCAAAGAAGGGATGTTTGCCATTCGACTTCCGAACAGTATGCGTGAAATGGTAGCCGGTGGTCCTGTCACAAATGCAGACGGAGCAGAAGGCACGGGGGCAGCTTGGGGACGGACTTCAAACTGGGTTGATTACAAAGGACCAGTCGATGGTCATGTTTTCGGTGTGACCCTCATGGATCATCCAGCAAACAAGTGGAAGTCACGCTATCACGTTCGGAACTATGGACTGTTTGCCGTCAATCCATTCGGGGCAGGAGCATACACCAAGGGTCGCGACGATCAATCTGATCCGCATCATCAAGTCTTAAAGCCGAATGGTGAAAAGCTGCATTTCAAATATGGCATCTATATCCATGGTGGCGAAACGAACAAAGACGACATCGAAAAAGTCTATCAACAGTTTTCGACAAATTAAAAAATTCTAGCACTAACGCAGACCCACCGCTTAGCCCCGGGTCAGTGACCCGGGGCTAAGTGAAGTCGATGACGAGAAACGGAAGTCTCATGCCGAATGTTCCAGTTCAAATTGGTGAGTATGAATGTGGTCCTGGATTACCACTCTTGGTGATCGCGGGTCCATGTGTGATCGAGAGCGAATCTTCGCTCCGAGAAATTGCTTTGAAGCTCGCTGACTTGGCAAGCGATCAGGAAATTCAACTGGTATTCAAAGCGAGTTTCGATAAAGCCAACCGTACTAGCATCGATAGCTTTCGTGGTCCCGGACTCGAAAAAGGCTTGGAGATCCTCGACTTCGTTCGAGAAGAAACCGGTCTACCCGTCACCACCGACTTACATGCACCGGAACAAGCGGAACCGGTCGCTGCGGTTTGTTCGATTTTACAAATCCCAGCATTTCTCGCTCGACAAACAGACCTCGTCGTGGCATGTGCTGAAGCGTCAGCCAAGCATGGTCGAGTGGTCAATATCAAGAAACCTCAGTTCGTCGCTCCTGAAGATGTCGTTCATGCAGTTAAGAAATGTACAGCGTCTGGCTTGGATGACGTTCTATTGACCGAGCGAGGAACCACATTCGGCTACGGTCGGTTAGTCAATGACTTTCAGTCCGTTCCAACGATGCAGGAGATGGGCTGTCCTGTGATCTTCGATGCAACACACAGCGTACAACGTCCTGGCGGATCAACCACCGGCGGCAACCGCGAAATGGTTCCCTTCTTAGCCAGGGCAGCCGTCGCAGCTGGCTGTGATGGAGTCTTCATCGAAACTCACCCCGATCCCAACAATGCTAAAAGCGACGGACCGAATCAGGTTCATCTGGAAGACTTACCGAAGATTCTTGATGAGCTTCGTCAAGTACGTGAACTGATTAATTCGTTTGAGTAAATACACGTGTTTAGCCACCCACTTAAAGTGGGTGGCTAAACGACGATTTAGATAACATGCAAATAAAAAGAGTGCTCAATCACGTTGATCGAGCACTCTTTGTTTTCTTCAACTCTTAGATTTGCTCAAGTCAATATACTCTTGCAAATCTCTCCGTATCTTAACTGTTCGACATGACCGTTTTCGAGTGCCAAAGCACTCTCAAAAAGTTTCAGCAAAAGTTTAGCAGGAGCGTCGAAATCGAAGTCGCGTGACAACCTTGCGGCTGCTTTGGAATTAACCAACAACGCTGACTTTTTCTGCGCGAGGCCCTTTAGGACCTTGTCCTCGTTCGAATTCGACTTCTTGTCCTTCGGACAAGTCTTCGAAGCGAACTCCTTCGATAGCAGACATGTGAAAGAAAAGATCTCCCCCGTCTGTTTCGATAAATCCAAAACCTT
>JABJMI010000754.1 GCA_018659505.1 Planctomicrobium sp. | reverse complement strand
GATGTTGACGTCTGGTAGAGACCGCAAATTTTGCCGATGACATCTCATTCAACAGACGCCAATTGCCGGTAGCTAGGTGAGTGGATTTCAACCGAGTGGGCGAAAGAATTGTCCATCTCAACAAGAACTGCAAAAGGCTGATTAGGTAACTCACTTGCTTGCGCAGCGTGCTTATATTTCCTTCTGGTTGTTTGACGGGGCTTCTCTATTCTGTATTAAGCCCGCAGTCTGCCTTGAGTGCTTTGATTATCTGCGAGATTTCATCCTCGTCGTACGACTCGAAGGACTCCAGGTTTCCCCAGACGGGTTGTGGCCAACATGCGTCATCGGGGTTGCGACCGATCACGTGCAAGTGCATTTGAGGGACAAGATTTCCGATGGCTCCAAAGTTGATTTTGGGAGAACCAAACTGTTTGCGAATAAATCCGCTGACCAGAGAACACTCTGCCATCACGCGATTTCTCTGCTCCTCCGGTAGATCCAACAGATCCGTTAATTGAGTTTGTGGGACAAGAATGAACCAGGTAATGATTGAATTCTTATGCAGTAGTAGGATTGACTCGGGAAGCTTTCCCAATTGATGACAATCCTTCGCAAGTTGCGGATGCAGTTGAATCATATTTGAGATCTCGGAGGGTGTTCCCCTCGGTGAATCACCGGGGGGCTAAGTGTTGCCAATACATAATAATGATTGGAATTGATCAGTTGAATTGACGCCGGGCGCTGTGTCACCAAGAATATGAAGCTCGACTGTAAAACAGAATAGCTCACTTAGTTAAAGATATCCTATGACAAAGCGACTCACATCTTTTAATGTTGATCAGCTCTCTTATTCAAAATTCATGCGTAAGAGAGACTTCAATAACTTATATTTCCTTCCCGTAGTCCTCTTTGCACTTCTAGCTTGTATTAGTATCCAGCAATCTTGCTTCGCTGCTGAAGTTGCTCGTCCTAATATCATTCTCATTATGGGTGATGATATGGGCTTCTCTGATATTCAGCCTTATGGAGGCGAGATTGCGACGCCGACTCTGCAACGACTCGCGGACAGTGGTCTGAGGTTTACTCAGTTTTATAACACGGCTCGCTGTTGTCCGACACGTGCATCATTATTGACAGGTCTCTACCCGCATCAGGCAGGGGTTGGGCATATGATGGATGATCGAGGTCATCCGGGATATCAAGGTGAATTGAATAACAATTGTGTCACGATTGCTGAAGCTCTCAAACCTGCCGGGTACTCGACTTACATGGCAGGTAAGTGGCATGTGACTCCGCATGTGAACCCCAATGGTCCGCATAACAATTGGCCTCGGCAAAGAGGATTTGATCGGTTTTACGGGACGATTCATGGTGCGGGAAGTTTCTTTGATCCGAATTCATTAACGCGAGACAATAAACAAATTTCGCCAGCTGCCGATCCAGAATACAAACCAGAGACGTACTACTATACCGATGCGATTAGTGACCATGCTGTTCGTTTTATCGATGAACATTTCGAAACTTCGACAGCGAAAGAGCAAACTGAAGAAGAGCGACCATTCTTCATGTACGTCGCATACACAGCTGCTCACTGGCCGATGCATGCTTTGCCTGAAGACATTCAAAAATATGAAGACAAATACGAAGAGGGATATCGTCCCGTTAGAGAAGCACGGCTCGAACGTCTCAAGGAGATGGGCTTGGTCGATCCAAAAACGAAGTTGCCTGCCGATGCCGAGGAGTGGAGCAAGGTCGAACACCGTGAATGGGAAACCGCTTGTATGCAGGTCTATGCAGCGATGGTCGACAACATGGATCAAGGTATTGGTCGCATCGTTGGGAAACTTGAAGATCTCAAGCAATTAGACAACACGTTAATTTTCTTCTTGCAAGATAACGGTGGCTGCGCCGAAGGACTGGGGCGGAGAGCACGGGGCGGTCTTGACGAACGACCTGATCAACCGCTCGCAGCGATGAAACCTGACGAACTGCAAACGAGCATGATCCCCGCGAAAGCACGAGACGGTTACCCCGTTGTGATGGGACCGAAGGTGATGCCGGGACCGGCTGATACGTATATCGCATACGGTCGCGGTTGGGCGAATGTTTCGAACACTCCGTTTCGAGAGTATAAACACTGGGTTCACGAAGGAGGAATTTCAACTCCGCTGATCGCTCACTGGCCTGCGGGAATCGGTCGAGCAGGGGAACTTGATCGTCAGCCGGGACATCTCATTGATATTATGGCGACTTGTCTTGATGTCGCGAAGGCTGACTATCCGAGCAAAGTCGGTGAGAATTCTATTACTCCTCTACCTGGTAAAAGTTTAGTTCCGGCTTTCAAAGGAGAGGACATTGATCGTGAAGCGATCTATTGGGAGCATGAAGGGAACCGTGCAGTCCGAGTTGGTGATTGGAAGTTAGTCGCCAAAGAAAATCAGCCATGGGAACTCTATGACATCGCTGCGGATCGTATTGAAGCGAATGATCTTACGTCGAAGATGCCTGCAAAGGTTAAAGAACTTTCGAAGCTGTGGGACCAGTGGGCTGCACGTTCTCAGGTACTTCCGTTAGGAACTTGGCGCGGTCAGAGAAAAGAAATATCTGAACATGATCAATGGAGCGACAAAGTCAAGTTCGAACTTTCCGCAGATGATCATTTGCCGCAGGCAGAAGCACCAGCTGTCCATGGGAAAAGTTTCGGGATACAGGCTCATATCAGTAAATGGTCAGGAGACGGTGTTCTGGTTGCTCAGGGAGGATCATCTCATGGATATGTTCTCTATCTCAAGAAGGGCATCTTGCATTTCGCTGTCCGATCTGGTGGGAAGTTGAGCCTTGTCAGTTCAAAGTCTGTACTGTCAAATTCGAAAGTGATTGATGTGAACATTCGTAAGAACGGACAAGTGAAACTGCTTGGCG
>JABJMI010000689.1 GCA_018659505.1 Planctomicrobium sp. | reverse complement strand
TCAGGTCTTCGAAAGAGCGTCGGAGATCGTTTCCGGTCTTGGGATTATTGGTCTTCAGATTATTTTCCTACCCGAACTCTTGAACGCGACCGTTGGTCTGTCTGACTTCACGATGTGGGGCGCCGCAGCCATCAGTTTTGTCGCAGGAGCTGAACTAGCCTGGAGGTCAAAGTCCACCGGATTGACCATTCTCTCCTGGCTTTCACTGCTCGCATTGAGCGGCTGCACCTTTATGGAAGTAGTTCAGTTAGAATTTTATCTCAGTTGGGTGCCTGTTGTGTGGTCGACTCTTTCATTGTTGATCATTGTTGCTAAAGAGTCTCTGATTCGGTCTGAGTCCCAAATCAGTGAAACCAACCATCGTTCGTTACAGGCACTCGAATGGTGTCTCGGAGTGACTCTAAGCGTTATTGCTATCGTCGGATTACCATTCTTTTCCGGAGGTATCAGACTCGCGGGACTGATTGCCATTGCCGGTATCTTTTTAATAAATCGACGTCAGCAACTTGGCTGGTTGTCCGAAGGATTACTTGCCTTAGTCAACTGTCACTTGCTGGTATTTGTGATCCAATTATTTAGTACGAACGCTGACTTCCTGTTCGCTCTTGAGCAGAACAACCTTGCGGTTGCGTCATTGCCACTTGCCCTGACTGCGGTGCTTTCATCTATCTTCTGGCGGCAGCGAAAGAAGACCTCCTCTGAAATTGCTCGTATCGCACCTGTTGGGCTGGAGATCATGACAGGAATCTGTCTCTTTCAATCAATGTTCTATATGAATGGTTCACTCAGCTTGTTCCAGTTCATCATCGCTGCGATCACATTTACGACCCTGATCGGTAATCAATGTCTGTTGGCAATACGAAAAGCAGCGATTGTAAACGAAGGAAAACTCGATACTTACGCAAAGCGATACGCCGAAGCACACGTTTGGGCGGCTCAGATCATCGCACTTGCGGGCATCATCTATTTCGCCCTGTTAGGTGTTATCTCATTGAGTTCAACACTGGCACTGTTTGCTCCAACTCTTCTAGCGTTGTTCACCTGGACAATCTCTCGGGTGAACTATGCAGATGGCAACTGGAATGTCTTTGCAAGTCCGCTCAGAAAAACGTCTTTCACGCTGCCTGCATTGACAGTTGTTGTTGGCGTCTCGCAGTTTTTGTTCAGTCCAGCGATTTACTGGCCAGGTGTGAACAGCCTCGCATTGTTACTCGCAGGCGGTTTCTACTTCTGGAGAGGTTTAGAGGAAAAGAGAACAGTGCTTCTTCTCGGTTCGGCGGTCACGTTGAATATCTCACTCGCCATGCTATGGAAGGATCTTAACTGGAGCGATCCACAACTCTTCCTCGTCCCGGTTGGGATCACTGTTCTCGCGATTGTGGAACTGCTCAGATCGGAAATTCCGACTCGATTACAAAACCCGCTGCGGTACGCTGGAGCCTTAAGTATTCTCGTCTCTCCAACATTTGAAATCGTCGGAGGGAGTTGGATTCACTTGATCACTCTCATGTTGACTTCAATTGTCGTCGTCGTTGTTGCGATGGGTTTACGAGTCAAAGCATTGATGTACACCGGAAGTGCATTCCTGATCGCAGACCTGATCGCAATCGTCGTTCGCGGATCAATCGATCAACCAAGCTTGCTCTGGCTAGCTGGGATTGCCGTTGGAGCGGCCGTCATTGGACTGGCAGCCTATTGCGAACGTAATCGTGAAAAAATGCTGCAACAGCTGCGTTATCTTAGTTCAGAACTAGAAACGTGGAACTGACACGCCTCACAAACCAAAGACGTTCTCTCAATTTCCCTACTAACTCTTTTACTCTTTTGAAAGGTGACTCTCATGTCCTGGATTCAACAATTCTCTTTTGTCATGCGTTCGAACATTACAGCGATTCGTGAAAAAATCGAAGATCCAGAACGGATGCTGCATCAACTTGTTTGCGATATGGAGGAAGAACTTAATGTCGTCCGGCAATCGGTGGCAGCCGCGATTGCTGATGAAATTCAACTCGGCAAGGAAGTCGATCAACTCAATTCCGAAATTGAAACCTGGGAGAAGCGGGCAGCTACCTCACTTAAGAATGGAAACGAATCGACTGCGAGACAAGCACTGGAGCAGAAACTGCGGTTACAGGATCGTCTCGACACCATCCAGAAGACGTTCGACTCGCAACGGACACAAGTTGCGAAGCTACAGAACTCGTATCGTGATCTGGAAGACAAAATCCAACAGGCACGCCACAAACGGACTTTACTCGTGGCAAGACTTGCTCAGGCAGAGTCTAAGCAGAAGATCCATAATGTCCTCGAAAAAGCAAACGGACGCTCCGCCTTCGCTGAGTTCTCTCGACTCGAAGAGAGAGTCAATCGAGCGGAAAACCTCAGCGATGCTTACGACCGTCTTGATGGAGTCGATCCGACTGAAGAAGCACTTCAAGAGGAATTCGAACAAACAGAGCGAAAGGAAAAACTCGAAGAGTCTTTGAATGAACTCAAGGCGCGCTTGGCGACCTCTGATTCGTAAGGTGTCTCGATGAATTCAGCTGGGAGCTTCCGTACAGAATTTCGTTATTCCGGTGAATTTCCAATGCGTCAACTCATCATTGAAATATGGAGGCTTATCGTGTCGTGGTGGCAATGTGATCGTATTCGCCCTTGAAAATTTCTCAACCAACCCAATGAGTATTCCTCATACAAGCACGCAGTGCGACCAAGAGAACCAAACTTGTATAATTCTCTTGCTTGCGCGTCGTGCTTGTATGAGTTTGTAAATACAGGGCTGCAAATTTACATGAAAGGAAACCATTGCTTCTAGCGACATGAACAGAGTATGATTAGCAGGACTTCTGATTGAAGCCCTGCCTTATTTAATCTTCCCGTACTAACTCGGAAGGTTCCTCGCCTTGATGTTGTTACGACTACCGAATTTCAATCTTATTTGTTTACTCATTTTGATGAGTCAAGTCAGCTTCGCTGAGGCTCCGCCAAGAGCAACGACGTCACCTACCGAGGAGATTGATTTCGAGAGGGATATTCAACCAGTATTGACTCGCTTTGGTTGTAATTCTGGACCATGCCATGGGAAGCAACGTGGTCAAAACGGGTTTCAACTTTCGTTGCTCGGATTTGATTCTGACTTCGACCATAATGCCTTGACGAAAGAAACAAGAGGACGACGAATTTCATTCACTCGTCCTGAAGCAAGTCTGCTGTTAATGAAACCAGCGGGACTAACTCCTCATGGTGGAGGTCTTCGCTTACCCGTCGAGAGTTCTGGGTATCAACTTCTACTCAAGTGGATCAAAGCAGGTGCACCGCGGGAAATCGTTGGAACTCCATCAATAAAGAATGTAACAGTCACGCCAACAGAGAAAATTTTCCAACACGGCGAGAAGCATCCATTACAACTCACCGCTCATTACTCGGATGGCTCGACCAGAGACGTTACTTCGCTCGCAATTTATCAGTCGAATGAAGATCCGATTGTTGCCGTTGATGAACATGGAATCGTCACCGCAGGCAGGATCACTGGAGAGGCAGCGATCATGGCACGCTACTTCGGTCACTTCGCGGTCTTTACTGGTTCCGTTCCATTAGCAGGTGATGCACCTCCTCCACTCTCTTTGGCGGGGGAGCATCCGATTGATCAATTGATCGCCAAAACATTGATTCGACTGGGGCTAGATTCTTCTGAACAAGCTCCTGATCATCGATTCTTGCGAAGAGTTTACATCGACATCATTGGTCGTATGCCGACCGCTGCCGAAACCGAGGCGTTTCTCTCTCGTGATGACACAGGGAGTGAATCAACCAGTAAACGTGTCGCATTGGTTGACGATCTTCTCAGTCGTCCTGAGTATGCAGAACACTGGGCAAATAAATGGGCAGACTTATTACGTCCGAATCCTTATCGAGTCGGGATCAAGGCGACGTTGAATTATGATGCCTGGATACGGAATTCGTTCCGAACCAATCAGCCGTATGATCAGTTTGTTAGAGAATTGGTCGCTGCACGAGGTTCGACTTTCCGCAATGGGAATGTGACTCTCTTCCGTGATCGACGTTCTCCAGACGAATTGACTACGATTGTCAGCCAACTCTTCCTAGGAATTCGTCTCGAATGTGCCAAGTGTCATCACCATCCATTTGAAGTTTATGGACAAGAAGATTTCTATAGCTTCGCTGCCTACTTTGCAGAAGTTGGACGTAAAGGGACAGGAGTTTCGCCTCCGATTTCGGGGAGTGAAGAGTTTATCTTTTCGACCGACAAAGGTGAGGTTCGTCATCCATTAACAAACGAGGTTCTCTCGCCAAAACCGTTATATGGTGAAGCACCAGAAATCCCGGAAGGCAGCGACCCCAGAGAAGCACTCGCACAGTGGATCACTTCGGTAGACAATCCTTACTTCTCCCAGACAATGGCAAACCGCATCTGGACCGATTTAATGACCATCGGATTAGTGAATCCGGTGGGTGATCTTCGCGCGACGAACCCCGCATCGAATCCGGAGTTGTTAAAGCACCTAGGCGACTATCTTGCTCAGAATGAATTCGATCTCAAGAAACTGATTCGGCATATCGTCTTGTCGAAATCGTACTCGTTAAGTTCGCAGCCGACTGAAAAGAACCAAGTCGATACTCGTTATTTCTCGAGGCACTTTCGTGAACGCTTACGGGCGGAAGTTCTACTTGATTCAGTGATTCAGATTACAAAAGTTCCAGAAAGCTTTTCTGCAATGGCTCCAGGAACACGAGCAAAGGAGCTATGGACACACCGTATTGGCTCACTTTTCCTTGATGCCTATGGACGTCCTGATCCAAATCAGGATCCGCCATGTGAAAGGATGTCTTCGCCAACCGTCGTGCAAACCTTGCATTTAATGAATTCTGAAAACCTGTTTAAAAAAGTGACTTCAAAGGATGGTTGGGCAGCAGAACTCTCAAAAAGCGAATTGCCGCCTGAAGAAATCGTGCAGCAACTCTATCTCGGCATCTATTCCCGGTATCCAAATGAGAAAGAATTGGACATCGGAGTGAAATTATACGACAATGTTAAGGCAGAAGACGATCCACTCAAACTTCGGCAGCAAAACACCGAAGACTTAATGTGGGCACTGATGAACACCCCTGAGTTTGTGTTCAAAGATTAACACAATCTGACACGACCTT
>JABJMI010000926.1 GCA_018659505.1 Planctomicrobium sp. | reverse complement strand
CCCTGTGGATCGTTGAAGTTACCGAGGTTCACCGCAATAAAGAGTTTCCCTTCGCTGTAGCAAAGATCACCATGATGATTTGCGACCGGAATCTTTTTGAGAACCTTACCCTGTAAATCGGTTTTTACAAATTCGGTTGTGAACGACCAGTAGATGGAATCTTCGTCTTTTGCGATCCCTTGCAGATGTCGAGGGTAGACCCCTTCGCAGGTTACGTTGAGGCTCTCTTCAAGAGTCTCGTTCACTTTGGTTTTATCAACTTCGCGTCCAGTCACTTCGCCTGTTCCTAACGCCAGACAACCGGAAGGAAGCATGCTCGACGGTTGATTCGCAAATCTCGACGGCAGGTAGTTAAACTCCATGCTATGGGGAAAACGCCCTGGTGTTGGTCGTGCATAAGGGACCAATCCTTTCAAAGGATTATCGACCGGGGCAGGGGAGTAGGGGAGTTTGATTTCGTCGCTGAATAGAGGAGATTCCAATATCAGTGACGTGAGTAGTATCCCTAAAACAATTTTATTAAGCATGAAGGAAGTCTGGATCTTTAGGTTTTCGATCTTCATCAGGTTTACTCATCCACAGCGACTTCGGTATGAAGCCGAGGGAAGCAATCAGAAGTTGCGACGCCATAAAGACGGTTAGCCAGGCGAGGACTCCTTGAGTAAAACCGTACGAGTGTTTGCCGACTCCAAGTTCGTTGACACCGAACCAGGACCAGCTGACGACGATGTTGCCTAAGACGACGAGGATCGCTGATCCTTTGTCTTTAACGATGTTTCCCCAGCGAGCGTGAATGACGAGGGCGTTCCATAATACGATGATCAAGGCACCATTCTCTTTAGGATCCCAGCCCCAGAAACGTCCCCAAGAATCATCCGCCCAGAGACCACCGAGAACTGTCCCTACGAAGCTGAAGAAGGTGGCGAAGCAGAGAACACCGTAGATCATGCGGCTAACTTCTTTCGCCATTGTCTTATCAAGTTTTGGCGTGAATATCCCCGCAAGTAGATAGAGAATTCCAAAGAAGCCTGCGAGGTAAGTCGTTGCGTAACCAAGTGTTATGCAAACAACGTGTGTCGCAAGCCAAAACTGAGTATCAAGGACTGCTTCCAGTACGACGAATGTATCGTCTCCACTTAAGGTGTCAGCGATACGCAAACTTAAAAATCCGACGTCTGCACCTACAAGGCTTGCTGCCCCAAGTTTCGATATTTTCTCTAAAATCAGACTGCCTAAGACAACTGCCCAGCCAATAAAGATTGCAGACGAATACAAGTTCGTTACGGGAGGACGTCCAGAGATGTAAATACGACCAAGCAAAGCGGCGGTGTGAATAACGAAGACTGTTGCAATGGTCCAGAAAGCCGCTCGCTGAAAGATTTGAGGAAAGAAGAGCCATCCCAGCGACCCCAGGATTCCGGCAAAGACATACAGCCAAGAAGCAAGGTTAAAGGCGCCAAAGCGGTTATAAACTGCTTCGAATTTGGTCTTCGTCAGCAGATTGGCATCTTCTTTTTCATGCTCATAATCATTGAGCAGTGCTCGATACTCTTTCAGATTCTTATTAAATGTTTCGACCTCTCCGGCTTTGTAAGCGTTCAATAGAGATATGAATTCTGAAATTGCAGGAGGTTTATTAAATTCGTCTTCGGTGTCGATCGCCTCCATTTCTGAATAGATTTCATTGAAGATCTTGGATGCTGCAACGGACTCCCATTCGGTTTGAAAGACTTCGTTCTCAGGACGTTTTCCAGCATTTAGATGTGTTGGCACGACCAAAGCGATTGGTAGATCACGAAACGCCTGTTTATGTAAACGGTTGAACTCTCTGAGTTTGAATGCGAGTTCAGCAATAGCTGGTGTTCCCTCAGGAGCTTCACTTTGATCTTTCATTAAATCGACAATGCGGGCGTTTCCGAGTGTGAATTCGAAAAGAACATAGTCATCAATTTTGCGAGAGAGTTCGATGATCTTCCGCTGGAAGAGTGATCGTTCAGCCTCAGGCGTTTCAGAGGCAGCGATGTCAAATTCACGTGGTTTGTTGCTGTCGATTTCGGTGAGTCCTTCCAGTCCACGTAAAATCGTCAACATGCCCATCTCTTTGATGCCGTCGATTTTGTCGGAGTGCAAGAGTTCGTTGAAGGAATATGTAAATCGCTTGCGGTCTTCGAGACCGAGTGCTTCGATCACTTCTTTGTTTTCGATTTTGAAGATGCGGGCATCGCGGGCTTTCTCTTCATCCGCCATCAGGCTAAGAACCCATTCGGTGGCAGAATGTTTCTCTCCTTCAGCGTCGCGGTACGATTCGTAGTCAGCCAAGCGAAGCAGCGAATTGTTGGCGAAAGAATCAATCGGCATCGAGCGACCTTTGTACCACATCGGAAGCTCACCGAACTCAGCGACGTGAAATTCGTCATCGGTCTCGCTAGGAGCGCGTCCGAGCATGGCAACTGAAAGAATGATTCCTCCACAAATAATAATTGAAACTCCCCAGCCAATTTTGTCCATTGTAGAGAGTGGTCCCTTCATCGCTTCTCGACTCGCTTCCGTTTCCAGAGCAATGAGGCGTGCTCGCCGTCCCAAATACCTAAGCAGTGTGAGACCAAAATGAAACATCATTCCGACCCAGACAATCATGCAGGAGACATACGGAGTCATCCAACCGACGTTGTCGACCACCTGGAATGTTGTGAATTCCTTGCCTCCTTCGACCATTCCATAGTTGGACTGGTAGAAAGTTTTGCCTGCAAACCGCATTGGGTTGTTCATCCAGATGCGGAAATCGAATTCCAGATCATTCTCTGGTTCGTTGAGTGTAATGTACGAAGAATAATCCTTGACCTTGCTTGTGCCTTTGTAGTCATTCTTTTGAACGTCATTCAAAGTGACTTGAAAGTCGTAATAATACCGCACGAACCGCAAACCGATGTCGTAGTTTTTGCCGTCGACTTCAACGGTTTGGGACTTCCCAAATTCATTGTCTGTGAGATCAAAAATTGAAGACGTCAGATAAGTCCCGAGGTCTTCGCCATCTTTCGAGGTCAGCTTGACGTACAGCGAGGACATATCGACTCCACCGCCGGTATCTGTCCCTTTGACGTTATCCGCATCGGCAGCGACGACCGAAGTTCCGACACCTTTTGTGGCATAGTTTTCGGGAACTTCTTCATCGTCTTCGAAACCACGAAGACCGCGGACGTCAGAATTCAGAAAGAACTTGACGACTTCAATGTCAAACGGAAGCCGTTGGTCTGAAACTTTCTCGCCAACATCATCGATCTTGCTTTGACCGACAACGGTGACGATTTCTTCATCTTGTCCTGAGCGATCAATGACTGCGAATTCAACTTCACGAATGTCGCGGCTATAGCTTGTTGTCTCGCCTTCAATGATCGTCATCTGGCTTTCAATATGATTCACGCCAACCAAGACATCGTAAAACATCATCAAGCCGATCCCGGCATGGAGAAGAACAACACCTGCACGTTTTTTGAAGACAGCAATACAGCCTGCCAGAAGAATCAGGGCAGCGAATGTCGCTTTCACCAATTGGTAAAGAATACGCATCGATGCCTCATCGTTAGCCTGCCATTGGGCGGTGAACATCGCGGTCAAAGCGAGCAAGATAGAACCGATTCCGCACAGCCAGCGTTGCTCTTTTTTCTCTGAAGCGATTGTTCCGTAGATCGAAGCTCCGCAGAGACCGAACAAGGTCGTCAGCATCATGATGCGGAGCGTGTCGTAATCGATCAACGGTTTCGCTTGTAGACCGTGATTACTGGAGCCGCTTAAGATAACAAGGTATGTGAAGATAGAACCAATGATGAGCACGACGGAACCAATGGTGAGTCGCGTGCCGGAGGCTTGAACCTTGAAGCGGACTGTATGTGCTGCCAGCAGATTGAGCGCCATCACAATTCCGATGGTCCAACCTTTGGGGAACCAGATGCCACACCAGTTGGGGAGATCCTTCGTTCCATCGGGCCAGATGGAAGCCATCCAGGTTAAGTTGTCTGGGAAGCTGGGAGTGGCAGGAAAGAAGGACTCTGGCAGGAAGATGTCTCCATCGATCCAAACAAAGAGTTCTTTGAAATTGAAGAACGGGATTCGACCGACCAGCAGATTGTTAGTGTTCACCCGAAAGTATTCGTTGACCACAGTCCAAATATCGTCATTCACCTGTGCGAAGGTTCCCGCCAAGACAATAAAGATCGCCGCGGGGAACAGGCAGACAGTTAATTTGAGAGACGCCAACGGCTTGAGGACTTTTTGGACAGCTCCCCAAGTCTCCCATGTTTCAACCTTCTTGGCAGAAGGTTCAATCTCGAAAGTCTCTTCGTTGTCAGGCATATCAGTCGTCGAGGCCATGTCGGGCTCCGCATTAGTGATGATTCAAAATCAATGTGTCTATAAACGATTCAGGTGACTCGGATCGTTATGTTATTCGAGGTTCAATTCCACCGAGTTGATGAACTCACGGAAATGTTCTTGTTCTGCTTTCACGGCAGGAGTTGGTCCTTGCATTTTGAAGAACCATTTGACTCCATCTTGTTCGATGATCGCTGCCAGAATTGATTCTTCTGGACCTTCGAGAAGGGAAAGCTTGCCGGGCATTCCGTCGACTTCGACGGTTTCCAGGCTTTCGTTCAATTTGTCTTCTTCGAGCGGTTCCAGTTTCACCTGTCCTCGCCAGCGATTGATGTTTGGGAGAATGTCGC
This sequence comes from Planctomicrobium sp., assembly GCA_018659505.1. GTDB lineage: Bacteria > Planctomycetota > Planctomycetia > Planctomycetales > Planctomycetaceae > Thalassoglobus. Next base: position 2,854 of record JABJMI010000926.1, on the reverse strand, counting down.
CTCCTCCGGGTAAGCGAATGACGCTGACGTCAGCAATTCCGGACTCATGCTTCGCAGCCAGGGAGACCAGTCGCATGGCGTTCCCTTCGCTTTCCAACCAACCCTCTGGGGTGTCATACTTCACGACATTAGAGACGGGTTTGGGTGTTGGTGGTGTGCCTGCATCTGGGCGGGTCGCCATGGCTGCGGTTCCTGTCAGCGATTGATCAGAGATCATCGCGACGAGCATTTCCGTTTTGCCGAATTTTTCTGTCGTTCCCTGAATATGAACCAAGGTAATGAACTGATCCCCTTTGGGGATGGAGACAACCTCGGAAGCTTCCATCGCCTCTGCCAACCACTCTGGCGAACTCAACGGTCCGAGACCAAGTTGTCGACGCCAGCGGTTGAGGTTGCCTTTGAGGTATCCAACAGGATCACTCGCAGGAGCGGGCAGGGGAGTGACAGTTAATGCAGCTTCATCATTATTCTCTGAGACTTGTATTGTTTGAAAGACTGGAGCAGGACCAGAAGTCGCTTTCCAGTTCTCCGGGAGTTCGTACTTTGGAACCGCTCCAGACCCATCGGCTCCAATAATCATCCGTGCGAAATCATTGCTGAATTTCTCAAACAGTTCTTCGCGAGTTTGCAATTTGAAGAACCAAACCTGTTGATCCGCAGAAAACTGGTTTCCAGCTGTAGACGGGGCAGACTTGTTATTCAGTTCTTTGTCGACACGGTATTGACGGATTGGGTCCTCTTCGCTGCATGAACTTACGAGCAGGCAACCCAGCAATAACATGAAAAGGCTTGTCTTGCGGTATCTGTAATCAGATAGATGTCGAGGCATGATCGTTAAATTCTACCGAAGGAAGGACTTACAACACTTTGTGAGTGGGGGAGTTGTCGGTGCTGAGGTTGGAAAAAAGCACCGAGCGCAGCCAACTGTTTATTATAGTGCCGCTGGACCCCGAAAGTACACGATTAGAGATCAAGATTCCGTGATCGAATTGACAGTCTTAGTTTTGAAACAGCCTTCTCTAATGAGTTCAAAACTCTAGGTAATCGTTAAATCCGGAATAATCGGACTCTTTGCTCATTTCGTTATTTGAATCCGAATAATCGGTATTCCACGAACAGCGAATCTGTCGATTTTAGTGAATAGCCCTGTCTTGACCGAGTCGTCATGACGTTCGCTGACTGAATTGAACACTAGTAAATAGGTTTCTAATGAGTCAAAAACAAAACCTCATCATCTCTCGACGTCGCTTTCTCACAAATTCGGTGATTGCCACATCGACTTTGGGAGTTGGAATTCTGGTTGGAGACAAGCTTTTCGCTGATCCGACCAAGATTGCAATGCGTGTCAAAGATGCTCCGGCGACGCACCCGTTAACGCCTGCTCTTCAATTGGGAACAGCGAGTCTGAAAGCATTGGAAGAAGTGAAGGATTACTCAGCGACCTTCACAAAACGTGAGCAAATCGGTCGGAAAATGGTCGACGCTCAGATGGAAATGAAGCTTCGTCACGATCCTTTCAGCGTCTACATGAAATTCCTAAAGCCGGGTGCTGGTCGCGAAGTTTTGTATGTTGAAGGTGAAAACGACAACAAGATCAAAGCACATGATGTTGGCATCGCGGGTCTCGCAGGTACGCTCTCGCTCGATGTCGACGGGAGTTTCGCAATGGCGGACAACAAATATCCAATCACCATGGCAGGCATGCAGACCATGGCTGCTCAGGTACTGGAGCAGTGGCTCAGCGAGATCAAGATTTCCGATGTGAATGTGAACTATTACCCAAAAGCACGCATCGGACAAACCGCATGCAAAGCGATTGAAACTTCCCATCGTCGCCAAGCTCCGGGAGTTAAGTTCTCAAAGACAAGACTCTATGTCGATGCGAGCACGAATTTTCCGGTTCGTGTTCAGCAGTACGATTTTCCAAAGAAGAGCAAGAAAGAAGCGGAACTCGTGGAAGATTACTTGTACACCAACATCAAAACCAATCTGAAGTTGACCGACTCAGATTTCAGTACGAGTAACACGAGTTACAACTTCTGATTGTTTTCAATCGGTATTAAAAGAAAAAAGTCGCCCAATCAAAAGATCGGGCGACTTTTTGTATGTCTAGTCAGTAAAGAGGATTACGAAGTTTTACTCATCTTCGCTTTCATCGTCTTCGTCGTCATCATCGCTCGCTTTTTTAGCTTTGATATCGTCGAGCAGTTCATCATCATCCGCTGGATCGTCTTCCTCTGAAGCTGGCGAGTCTGAAAGAGTCTCTTTGATCGGCTGAATGAAGTACAGTTTTTTCGTACTCCGATTGCGTAGGGCAGCTAATTTTTCTTCTGCTTTGTCTCTCTCATCGTAGGCGAAACGACCTTCTTCTTTCAAAGTGCCACTAAAGACACCCCAGAAGATTTTTTTACGTTCGGTTGTTTTTGTTTTCCGCTTACGAGTCGTTTTCGCTTTCTTGCGAGTTGCTTTCTTCTTGGTAGCCTTCTTCTTTTTGGCTGTTTTACCAAGCTTTTCGGCAGCTTCCGCTTCGAGACGTTTTTGGAGAATTCGCGATGCCATTCCGATTCCCAGTTGGGCAGTGAGGATTCAGGCGGTTACTCAGGTGTTGAGACCGCAAAAGTTGTGAACTACGTGCAATCTCCTAGTGTCCCAATTTTTGAGCAGATGTCAAACGTATCACTGTGACAAAGGTTCTGCGTGAGTCAACACATTACACATTCTTGATGTATGGGTCTGTCGGCATTTTTTTCAAGAACTTAAAACAAGTTCACAAAAGTTTTTCGGTAACATTGACGATTCAAAATTGTCGTTCTAAACTCCGAACAACTTAGCGAGGGGCGGTAGCTCAATTGGT
>JABJMI010000393.1 GCA_018659505.1 Planctomicrobium sp. | reverse complement strand
TTGGATCGCTTGCTTCCATTGTCCCTGTTCTTGAATGTGGGCGAAATAACGATTCGGACCGAGGCGTTTTCCAGACGCGGGCACGTCTTCAAGATCATCTTCACGATAGCCTGGTGGAAGTTGAATTGATTCTAAAGGGAAGGGTTCGAAGTATTTCTCGGGAACAAACCACGGTTCATGCGGGCGGTAAAAACCACAACCAAGAAAGAACGGTTTGTCGTGTTCCTTTTGAAGCTGTTCCGAAATCCATTCTGCAACGAGATGATCTCCTCCATACTCTTCATCGGTTGCTTTTAATGGTCCCCAATCCGTTTCGACATATTGCCACTTTCCAGCTCGTGGCAGATTGAGAGGCCGATCCACAGGATACATTGTTCTTGGGAAGGGGTTTTCGGTTTCAGCTTTAGGGAAATAGTCCTGCCACGATGGTGCATCAATGAAATAATGCAACAACTTCCCTGAGCCAGCGGAATGGTAACCATGTCGCGCGAGAGTTTTGGGGATGATCTCCGCATCAGGTAGGATCTCGCGCATCTTCTGACGATTATCATACAACCCAGTTTTGTGAGGTGAGAGTCCGGTGAAAATCGCAGTTCTGGAAGGATTACAAGCGGAGCCGGGACAATGAGCATTCGTAAACAGAACAGACGATTTGGCGAGTCGATCAAGATTCGGTGTTAACGCTTGCGGATGTCCACCGAGACAGCCGACCCAATCGTTGAGATCATCAATCGAAATAAAGAGGACATTCGGCTGAAACGCCTCAACCTCAGCAGGTGCGTCTCGCAAGCTGAAAATGCAGAGACAACCTAGAGTGAATGCGATTAAACTCGCCCGAAACTTATGACTCATTACATCCCTTTCAGAAACTTCGTCCATGATTCATTCGGTTCGAGAATTTGAGAACTATTCGAACCAAAAGTCGTCAGTCATCATGACAAATTGATTCTCATCAGGGAAGTTCATCGGTAAAACTATCGTTGTGAACTGTTCAAGAACGTAAAGGCAAATCGCAGTAGAGATCCCCTTAAATACAAGCACGACGCGCAAGCGAGTGGATCAAATTGCCTTCATTCCAAACATGGCAACGAGCAAACTCCACCACACTCACTATCAAGTAGTGAAATGGAATCCGCGTGTTCAATTCCTTTCGGAAGAACTGCATATTTGAAGTTCATGTGTGAAAACAGTTTTCACCACGGAGACACGGAGGGCACCGAGAAGGCTCATTATTCATTTCTCCGTGCCTCAGCGACTCAGCGGTGATTTTCTTTCCTTCACAACAAACAATTAGTGTTCAGGAACTTCATCAGAAACGGTGGTCTTCCGACTATCTTGAATCTCTTCAATTTCATCCAGGACTGACTGCACACTTTTCTTACCCAAGTGAACTCCGTATGTTAGCGAGAACTCTCTTGTCTCTCCGGGAGCAAGTTTGGGAACACGTCCGAACTTTCTTTCAACATGTCGATTAAACGGGAAACTCGTCCCGGGTTCTAAACCTGTGACATAACCGTTTTCTCGAGCGGTCGTATTCTTCCAAATTGTGAAGTACGGCAACTCTTTAACGCTGTAAGAAATTGATGCAGCTCGCTCTCCATTCTTGCTGTGCAAACAGACAAGAGTCTGATCGTCTTGATCAGCAAACAGTTCAGTCAGAAATACTTGCTCCAGAAAATCTGCCTGCGGTGCTCCGTAGGTGGCGTAGTCTTTCAAGCCAGCGACCGCTGTCTCATTCATCGGAGCAAGAGATTTGATAGGAGCAACCACTTTGGCACCCGCTTCCAATAATGGCTCACCGTAATTTGTGTGATAGATGAGCATCATCTCCTGATCGTTCGCACCATTGTTTGTCACCGAATCTGTAATCGTGACTTCTTCAGAACCGGGCAAAGTCGAAATCTCGGTGACTAGTTGCAGCTTCGGACCGAAGAACATTCTTTCATGAACAGTTCCTCGAATGGTAATGCGATGAGGTTTTTCTTTTTGAATACGAACTTCAACATGCGAAGCCGGAATGTTCCCAACCTTTCCGTGCAAGGAGAGGTTCATCTCCGCTTCGGCACCCGTGTTGTCGATGAACTTATCGACGCCGGGATGCCCTGCGAATTCAAGCCCGCAGCGAACCATCCACTCATTAAACCCATCCAACCAACCTAAGCCACCTCTGGTATCAAGATTGATGTAGCTGGGATGTACAACTTCTTTGACTGGAGAATTCCAACCTAGTCGGAAATCATCAACCTGTAAATCAAGAATGTTCATCCCACGAGTTGGGATGATGCGGATTTTCATACGACCGTTATCAACAGTAATCAGGTCAACGCCATCTTGCTTTCCGCCCTTCAAGACCTCCTTGGTGATCGACCATTTCTCATCAGTCGACACTCCATCAAAGTCGCGCGCTGAAAGTGTTTTCTTTCCTACGAAGCGATTTGATTCTGTGTTCGTTAAGACGAAACGATGATCCTCAGCGATTGAAGAATCATTCAACAGGGGCAGCAACGAAAGAGACGCGGCAAAGAGAAATGTGAATCGTGTGTGAAGCATCAATGAAAGAACCTTTCTCGGTAGGGGATGAAGCAGATCCCTACATCATGATTCGAGCAAGCAAAGATATCAACAAACGGTGAAATGTTTTTTGAGTGAAAGCAACCTTCTCAGCGACGTGATTAGCTGATTGGACCATTACGAAATAAGTAGTCGTAGAGTACGTGATGTAATGCGTGTCAGATTCTGTGGGCAACCTGATGGTCACAGAATGTTAATTGAAAGCATTAGGAACAGGCTGACTACAGACACCCTGTCGTGCCAACCATGATTGGCACAAAAAAAAACGCCACATCGTGAGATGTGGCGTTCATGAAACTTAATAGCTGCGAATGATTAGAACTCGCCGACAACTTGATTGTCTGCCATAGATCCGAGGATCAGCCATGTATTCGCATCAACATTTTCACTCACGAAGCGAACAGCACCATCACCCATCAGCATCTGTGCTCCCCCGGTGTGGAAACTTCCAGATCCAAACCATCGAAAGATCGAATTGATCTTACGTGTTGAGGTAGTAATTGTGGCGAATTTGATCCCTCGACCATCCTGGACATCGGCAATTCCAGCATTGAGATTCACAGGTTGATACCCACGTGCTTCAGCGACAAAGACGGTGTTACTCGTTCCATCTGTCACGTCTCGGAATTTAGTATTTGAATTGTGGAAAAAGACTCCGCGTCGGCTGCGATCACTTTGATTGGCTGACCAATCCATCGATTCAAATGACCACGAACCACGACCGGGATTTGGATTTTCTTGAGCACCAGACATTGCAAAGTAATGAACTATGTGGGAATTGCCCTGCATCAGACTTCCTGATCCAACCGGATTGCTGGGACACAAATACGCGGTGTAGGGGCGACGCATCGCTGCATTATTCTCAGGTGTCCCATTCCAGGATTCACTAAAGTCGATCAAATTATATTGAGGCGTTTCATCAATGAAGGGGAGAATCAGAGTTAACCAGTTACCCGCACGACCACCCCAAGTACAACCACTACTAGGACAGTTACTGATGTGGCTCTGTGGATGAACTTCCAGGGGAGGGAATGATTTATGCGTCTCATGGTAGTTATGTATTGCCAGCCCAATCTGCTTCATGTTGTTTTTGCATTGAGACCGACGTGCTGCTTCAGCCGCTTCTTTAACAAATTGCAAATGAGTCGCTGCCTCTTCGCCGTTACCGAGCTTTTGAAGAATTCTCGCATAAATGTTTCGAGCTTCATGATCTTCAGGTCGAACGGCAATCACATCCTTGATAAATGGTTCTGCTTCTTCAAAATGTGATTGTGCAACGAGCACCTCAGCCAGATGTTTACGGATTCGCAACTCAACAGGATCCCGCTGAAGTTGGTCACGGAGCATTAGTTCTGCTGCTTGGAGTTCACCAAGTTTATGGGAACACTCCGCCATCAGTAATACATTTTGAGTTTCGGATTGGTCGAGCGTTGCCAGGATTTGTAGAGCTTGTTCAAACTTCCCGAGTTTCGAAAGCGCAAAGGCCAGCTTGAATTGTATGTCAGTGCGGTTCGGTTGTAGTTGGAGCACATGTTCGTATTTCTCCACGACAACACCCCATTCGAGATAAACTTCTCCAAGTCTTGCTTCCTGGATGTAGCTCTCGGGGTCATCCGGATAATCAAGCTGCCATATCTTGATCGTCTCTTTCGCGTTCTGAATTTCCAATCTCGCCAGGCTGAAATCAACGAACGCTCGACAGACTTCCGGTGCATCTGAACCAGCAGTTTGAAATAGCTCGCTCCAACTGACTGACAATTCCTGATAGCGTCCCGCTTGGGCGAGAGTCAATTGTTGCTCATGCTGAAGGTCACGTGAATTCCACCCCAACTGCAGTGCTCTGCGTAAATGTTTTTCAATCGCAGGGAAGTCTCTTTCACGGCGAGCCAGTCGAGCCATTTGATACTCGACTTCACCAGAATAAGGTCGTAACCAAGTTAAGGGAGTCAACCATCTCTTTGCTGCCGAATGCTCGCGAGCTTCAAGACAGACCGTTCCTCGCCACAACGCAACTTCGGTCGTTACAAAGCCAACAACGAACAACACAATCACGAGACCGATGATAAAGTACCATCGGCGTCCTCGTTCAATCGCTGAGGTTTTGGAGGGATTGTTGTTTCTTTTATTCAATGTTTGGCAACTTCGTCGTGATCGATATTTTTTTAATCACTGATAGTAACCGAGAGGGCTAAGGAAGCCTGAATGATTCTGACCTCACTTCCGCCCGAGGGAACGGACGAGCCAAGTCGTGTCCATTCGGGACGTGGGATCAATGTCCATGCTGACTAATATTTTATTAGATTAAGAAAAATGAAAAAAAGTTAGCAACTATTTGTTGGAATCAGGGATAATCTATTCACTCTGCAAGTTGCGTTGAGGATCCTCTTGCCAGGTGAGCTTGTGCATCGCCACATAGAGGTTGCCGTATTGCGACCAGAGTACAGGGCGTCATTTTCTGTAACCAGTTAGCCTAGCGGTTGATGCAATTCTGCGTGAAAAGCAACGTGTCATGATTAGTAACCCCAATATCACTCCGCTTCAATTTCTATCGCTTTATCAGAATCTGACAGCTCATTATTCAGCGTCTGAGAATTCCCCGATCTATACTTACTATGGCATTAAACTGAAGCGTTACTACATCAATTATCGGGGGCTCTCTACAGAAGATATTCTCGATAAAATTGAGGAGAACAAAGAAGATGGTTTGACTGATGCAGAGAAAAAGGAGAATCGAAAACTTAAAAGAAGAATCCCTATTGCCCAGAAGACAGCGAATATTACGAAATTGATTTCTCGACTTCGACGAGGAAAAGCTCGCGACGTGAAGTTTGCAATCAACGAAGTGAGATACGGAAAAGGGTTACCCGAGGACTACGAAATTTTCCTCGATGCTGCAATCGCTGCCGGATTGTGCAGCGTAGGCAAAGGGAATCCACCCACTCAACAAAGTATTCAGGCGTTTTTAGATAAGAGTCGAATTGGAATTGATTGCAGCGGGTATGCGAGTGCGTTTTTTGCTGCTCGCGGTGACATTCGCGAATCATCTAAAGGAGACATTACTCGTATTGGAGCAGCTGGTTGGGGTTCTCGTCGCGGAAATAAGCAAATTACTCGAATCAATGATATTCGGATGGGTGACTGCCTTGTCGTGGTAAAGAGTAATGGGAAATTGCTGCGTAGCCCTGGTCATATCATGTTAGCCAATGGTCCGGGACGAGCGGATGTCAGAAACACAATGGAGTTTAAGCCTCTGGACATCTACTCTGATGAAGGAGGAGAATCTATGGGCGAATCGAACGGCTCGGTCTATATTTGCGAATCACGCGGGGAGGGGTTGTCGCGTGGTCCAGCGACGTTTCGAGCGGGGTATCCAAGTAAAAAACGTCCATACTTCCAAATCAGAAGACACGGACGTCCGAAATGGTTGAACTGCATTGTGGTGAGACCCGATTTCAAAAAGGGTTGACGGCTATGCGAATGAAAGCACCTCGCATATGAACTAAGGGTTCAGATGGACTCTCTTTGTTGACCGTGCATTTCGTTGGTCTTTTGGGTAGATTAAAGCTGTATGATATCCTGCTTTTTAAGTAAACTTTCAGCCTCTTAGGAATCTGATGAAAGAGACCGAAACAAAACAGTCAGGTATGGAGTCTGCCGGGTATCTCTTTGGTGCTGTCTACGACTTAGCTCGCCCGGTTTTTCGTGGCAAGCATATGAGTGCAGCGATCATTGTTCTTGCTAGCGCGATTCTTCTCGTTTGTGGTTCTTTAATCCTGCACAGTGGGACCCGGTTGCTCGTTCAGGGTGCAGGCTGCTTATTTGGTACTGTCGGCTTGTTTGGTTGGGTTGTCAGTTCAAGTAACGAGTAGTTCCGCTGAAGCTGAACGGGATTTCTGAAGGGCAGGCTTCCAGGCTCTTTACGAAATCTTCCGACCACGCTGCTTCTCCCGTCCCGCGATGGAAGCCTGTAGGGTAAGTCGATAAACTCGCATTCCAATGAGACGATAATTCAATTTCCCAGCACAACGTTTGGGGTACATGTCGGAATGCAGGTAATCTGATGGCAAAAAAGGCAGCGAGAAAAACTCAATATTGGTTATTCAAATCTGAACCAAACTCTTACTCCATTGATGATTTGGCAAAAGAGAAAAAACAGACCACATTCTGGGACGGGGTCCGGAACTATCAAGCACGCAATATGTTGCGAGACGATATTCAGGTCGGCGATCAAGTTTTCTTCTATCACAGTAATGCCAAGCCAATGGCAATTGTTGGGACCGCCAAGGTCGTCAAAGCAGGTTATGCGGACCATACTGCTTTCGATAAGAAGGCAAAGCACTATGACCAAAAGAGCAATCCCGACGAACCAACCTGGATGATGGTCGACATCCAGCTGATTCAGAAGTTCGAAGCCCCGGTCACTCGT
>JABJMI010000700.1 GCA_018659505.1 Planctomicrobium sp. | reverse complement strand
TCAGTGGAGTCAGCAGTCGTTCCGCCGAAATCACCATGCAGGCCGTGAAAGATGGCGCAGTTGATTTCATACTGAAGTATGTCCCGGGACAAAAAGTCGACCCAGAAGCGATGCGGTTGGATGTCATCGCCAAAGTCAAAGCGGCTGCCAGTGTGAAAGTGATTCGCACACTCGGAAGCCGAATAGCGAACGACACAGGAGATTTCCTGAATCATGAGCGAAAGGAGCAAAAATCCAGTTCGTTCAATCCACCTGCTCCAACACGTCTTGGTGAATTCCCGCAAGATCAACCTCAGAAGCTGAACAAGGTGAATTTGCAGTTCGCTCAACAGCTCCAGGGACGCGGTGGTCACTGGGGGGACACTCCCAGCTTGGACATTGTTGTGATTGGAGCCTCCACTGGTGGACCCGTTTGTGTCAAAAACTTACTCAGACGATTGCCGATCGATTTTCCATTCCCAATTGTCGTCGTACAGCACATGCCTAAACCGTTTACAGATGTCTTTGCAGCTCAAGTCAATTCGCAAACGTCTTGCCGTGCCTCAGTTGTACGCGGATCCCAGCCATTACTGCCAGGACACGTCCACATCGCTCCCGGCGATCAACATTTAATACTCGCTACGGGAACAACTTTGGATGTCAATAACGGACCTGAAATCGGTGGCCATCGTCCATCCATCGACGTCACGATGAGTTCAATTGCACAGCGATTTCCTGGACGGATCTATGGGATACTTATGACTGGAATGGGTAAAGATGGTGCCAGTGGACTGGCCTATATCCATTCCAAGGGTGGGCGAACATTTGCCCAAAGTGCAGACACATGTGTCGTGAACGGAATGCCTCAGTGTGCCATCGACATGGAAGTTGTTGACTTCATTGGATCACCAGAGATCATTGCTGACCAATTGATGTTGGACATTCTGCATCGTCAAATGCAGCAACAGATCAATGTGAATCCAGGAACGAAACAGACTGTTTATAATTGAAAATCATTAGTGCGAAACCGTATTAGGAAAGTTCGATGATCGCTGAATCTCAAACTCATAAAATTGTGAAATGCAGTATTCATGATCATGAATACTGCATCCTGACATCCAATGTCGCCACCGTCTTGCAATCCAGTGCATTGCAGACCAACGACATTGTCGCTGGACATGTGGTAGGTGTTGTGAAACATGACAATCGTGAGATCCCAGTCTTTCGTCTTGATGAACGACTCGGCATCCCAGTCACGAAGTCCTCAAAAAAGGATCATATTATCGTGCTGACGCTGGGGAGCGATTCCTACGGTCTTGTCGTCGAAGATGTTTCACGCGCCATTAACGTCGGTGAAAATGCGTTCTCGCCGATTCCAGAGTTGGCAATCAATAAAGAGAAGCGATACTTCCGAGGCATTTGCAATTCGGCGCGAGCTGGAGATGAAGTCGATGCCGCCCTTGTGATCTCACCAGCTGGTTTGATTGGGGCAAGTGAACCTGAAATTCTCGGTACCAGTGCGGATCACGACTTTCTAAAAATTCATTCCTCAGCAATGACGAAACAGCTGATGACATTTCGATTGCCGGACCGCCCAGAACGAAAATTTCAAGAGTTTCTTGCATTGAGTGTGACTCAGGTGTTGGAGGTTAAGGAAACCCAAACACTTCTTCCTGTTCCAGGAACATCTAAAAGCCTGCTGGGGCTCACTGCCTGGAGAAATCGATTCATTCCAGTTCTCAATCTGAATCACATCCTGGGTTTACCGAATTCCACTGAGACGCAGCGACTTGTGATTGCCAGAAACTGGCAAAACAAACTGATTGGTTTCCACGCGAGTTCTGGTGTGCAAACCCTGAGATTACCGATCGAGTCCCAAGCGACGCGGCCTGCTGCTGAAATCAATTCTTCGTTTCTGAGCGCGACCTACCTGACAGGGCAAGGAATTTTGATGCTGCCAGATCTTGATAAAGTCAGCTCTCCAGATGCAGTCTGTCTTGCATAGTGAAATCTTATAGGTTGCCCCAGTTCGCGAGGAATTGATTGAAACACTGATAAGATTGTTTCATCGCAGAAAATTGAGTTCGAAGAGAACGACAGCTTCATAAAGCGAGCAGTTCTCGCAACCGGAATCTTGTGCCCTCCGCAGATGTCGTCGACAACGAGATTGCCTATTAAAACGCTGGACTCCCCGTGTTTTAATACGTTTGAGAGGATCTTCATTCTGCGTCAGGAAACCTGCGCTCTATCCTGTTGAGCGAAGAGGGCGGATATGATTTATTTGGTTTCATCTTTGAATTTACAAATCAAGATCCGTACCTAAGTTTGTGTGTTAGCTTTGATCTGCTTCGAGGAAGGGGTCCACGAATTTGTCTGTATGAGGAGGTGAATCGGGTTGGATGGGTGGAGATTCATTGATCTCTTCTGGTGACTCCGATTCAGTTTCCGATTGCGGTTGTGAAGGTCTGGATTCGTCGACTGGGACGACAACAACTCTGGTTCCTCTGGTTTCGACCACTTTCACTGATGCCCCACTTTCGATGATGAAGCCATCGCCGATGGCGTGGAGACGCTCTCCGTCAATCTGAACGAGACCTCCCGGGCAGAGGGGGCTGATCGCTTTGCCTGTTTTTCCTATCAGGCTTTCCAAGTGCAGATGCTCTGCTTGATAGGGGGTGACTTCCTCGTTGGTAGGGGCAGCGAGAAGAACTCGATTTCCAAAAGCTGTTTTCGTTAACAGGTAATAGATTCCGTAAAGCGTCACCGGGATCATGCCTAAGAACGTCATCATGTAAATCCTCCAGTAGAGAGGATTTGTTTCAGCCCAGGCTTGATAGGCAAACCAGGCTGAACCCAGAAAAGAGGCAATCGTGAACAGACCGATGACACCTCCAGATGGAATCATCAATTCGATTCCCAGCAGAACGAATCCCGCTGCGAGAAGCACGAACGTCAAAATCTGGTCGTCCATGAAAGGCTGACTTTAATAAACCGCGAAATGACATCAGAGAGACGAGGTACGTCTTCTGTAACACTCCATTCTAGCTCACAGTATCTCATCTACAAGACGTGAGTATTAAGACCGTTGATTCTGCGAGTCCGTTACATCTCTTGCAGCGTCTTAATGATCAACTCACGCACCGCTTTGGGGTCGGCGCCCTTGGCGAGTCGCATGACCTTGCCGATGACTGCCCCGACTGCCTGCTGCTTACCAGCTTTGAAGTCTTCAACTGCTTTCGGACTCTCAGCGATGGCGGCTTTCACAGCTTCTTCAAGTGCTCCAGTATCGGAAACGACTTCGAGTCCGCGTTCTGAGATTAAAGCATCAACGCGAGAGACTTCGATTTTCTGGTCTTCGTCAGCTTCAGACAGGAGGACGCTAAGAACTTCTCGTCCACTTTTATTGGTGATCTTATTGCCGACGACTCGCTGAATGATGGTTCCTAGAACTTCAGCTGGAATAGGGAATTCATCAATGCTCAGCGAGCGTTCTTTCATCTCCCGTAGGATATCTTGAGTGACCCAATTGGCAGCCTGCTTGCCGTCTCCACTGATGGCGACCACTTCTTCATAATAGTCTGCAAGCGCCTTACCCTGATTAACAATCACATCGGCATCGTACGCAGAGAGCCCGAGTTTTGTTTCAAAACGTCTACGTCGAGTTGCTGGAGGTTCAGGGAGTGCCGCCTTGACCTCTGCGATTCGCTCAGCGGTGACTGTGACTGGAATCAAATCGGGATCGGGGAAATATCGATAATCGGCAGCGTCTTCTTTGCCTCGCTGTGCAGTCGTCTTGTTTGTGTTCGCGTTCCAGCCACGTGTTTCTTTGCTGACTCCGGGATCACCAAGTTTGCGTCCAGTTTCAGCGAAGATTTTGCTTTGGCGTTTCGTTTCGAATTCAATAGAGGCTTCAACCGCTCGGAAGCTATTGAGGTTTTTGACTTCCACAATAGGAGTGGCAACTTTGTTGTCACCTTCGCCAATATGCAAGTTGATGTTCGCATCACAGCGTAAACTTCCCTCTTGCATGTTGCAGTCTGAAACACCGAGAAACGTCAGCAAAAGATGGAGTTCTTCGAGATACGATTTCGCCTCCGCAGCGGATCGAATATCTGGCTCGCTGACGATTTCAAGGAGTGGTGTTCCCGTCCGATTGAGGTCGACTTGGCTATCATTGCCGCGACCAGTTTCGTCATGAATATTCTTGCCAGCATCCTCTTCCAGATGTGCTCGGTTAATTCGAATCTTGCGACGGGAACCATCTTCGCTGGTCACTTCCAACCAACCATCGTGACTAAATGGTAAATCGAATTGACTAATTTGGTATCCCTTGGGGAGATCGGGATAGAAGTATTGCTTGCGGTCCCATTTCGTAAAGTGGGCGATTTCACAATTGATCGCGAGTGCGGTAATAAGTGAAAGGCGGAACGCTTCCTCATTCATCACTGGCAAAGAACCAGGATGCCCTAAGCAAACGGGGCAAGTTTGTGTATTCGGCGCATCGGGATTAAAGCGATTCACACAGCCGCAAAAGATCTTCGTATTGGTCAATAATTGTACGTGAACTTCCAAGCCCACAATTAAAGTCTCAGTCATCATGCTCCTCATCGGTTTAGAGCATTCTGCTCTACCATTCGTCCGCGAAAATCGCCTTTCACCGCATTGATACTGCCATGCCACGAGACAGAACATTATCTTTATTGTGAACAGCGATCTAAGAGATCGGAGTGTAGCCAACCACGCGATTCAGGACGAGTGAAGATCAATGTCAGATTATTGATGTGAGTGTTTCGGAAAGATTTCATCCACTAAGATACGTCCCACGAATTTAGGATTAAAAAAAGTATTGCGATCTTGACCTGCTTGGGGAGGTATTACGAATGCTAAGAAACTTGTTTTATGCCACGACTCAAAAGATTTAGAACG
>JABJMI010000711.1 GCA_018659505.1 Planctomicrobium sp. | reverse complement strand
TTTCCTAACCCGCCGAGTTCCTCATCGGTCAACTGGAAATTTTTTCGACCGTGTACATAGAGTAAGGGATAATCAAAGAGTGCCGGATCATTCGCTGCCAGATTTGGTGTCTGACGAGCCGCCTCAATTCCGACAGTTTCGAGGGCAGCCTGCAAACGGTTTAACGCATTCGGTGCTGTGTCCCAACCTCCAGTGTGTCGCAAGCGAGCGATGGTCAAGCGACCACGATTCATCTGATTCGCATCTCCATCGCTGAGAATCTTTGGTCGTTCTAACTTGTCGAGAAGCTCTCGACCTGTCGCATAGGCAATCACATTCGTACCGAGTTTCAGTGATTTGGCGACTTGGGTTGTTACCTGAGTCAAACGTTCAGGAGGGGCATTCAATGCCCATTTATTCCAACGACAAGCATGGTCGTGAGGAGCATAAATAATCGCCGTACGGCAACCAAAGTCGACGCCCCAGAGTTCGGGTTGAGCACCATCTTCGAATTTGAATTCACTGCGATAGACATCATGCGTGTCGGGTAACTTTGAGAGTTGATGTTGACCGTTAAAGAGTCTACGTACCAAGTCACGCATCCCCTCGTCGAAGGCATCGCTTTCACAGTTGTTGACTGCGAAGATGAATCCGCCTTGCGTCAAATAATCTCGCAGCAATTGCAGTTCTCGACCTTGGATGACATCCAGTTGCTCTGACCCACTCAACAGCTGTACGGGGCTTTGCATCAATGCCGCGACTCCTTCTCCATTCGCAGCGGTACGAAGGTCGACAACTTGCCAAGTCAGAAGCTTCGGCCATTTGTCTCGTGTAGAAATGTAGGTGACGAGATTATTGGCATCGCGAGGATGTTTATTCCATTCCGAATTTGTGACGTCTCCAGAGCGAACGTCGCGCGGTCCATACTTCAACTTATTGACAAGGACTGGAGAAAGTCCTTTTGAGAGAAACAACAACGCCAGCGACGTGCTCGTGACTTGGTGACCTTCGGAACTGCTGATCCAAAAGCCTTCACGCGGGCTTTGACGCTCGACAAAGAATTCTGCTCCTTCGCGATACCAGTCACGATCTGCAAAGAATCGTTGCCCGGAAAATCGACCTGCTCTTTCGAGACCATAAAGATAATACAGCAGCCAACCACGATTACCGGGGTTCGATTCCAAACGAAGATTTCTGTCGAGCCAACGAACTCCTGCATCAATTGCCAGTTGAACTTCGTCGTCATCATCACCTGCACAGCAATTGATTTCACCATTGGGAGAGACATCGCTGTCGTCGCGCAACATCTCTTGAGTCACAATCAACGACGCCAAACCAGCGACAGACATACTTCCATAAGCTGGTCCATTTTCAGTGTAAGCCCAACCGGCTCCGCTATTACCTTTCACGCTGCCGACTTGAGTTCTCAGGAAGTGATCTTGTGCTCTTTTCCAGACGTCTCGATCAACCGCAATTCCAGCATGTGCTGCTTCGCGTAAGCCCAAGACTGCGAATTGAGAATTACTATTATCCCAGCCACCAGAGCTGCCGGCGTACCCCCAGTTGCCACCATCGGCGGGATCTTTTCGTTGATAGTTTTCTAACTTCTCAGCGAGCCGAAGAATCTTGCCTTTCCCCCGGTCTGCGGCTGCCAGCGCCATGATCGTCATGGCGATATCGTAAGTTTGCGATGGGTTTGTCGATGGCAGTTCCAAATGATCGAGAGCTTTGGCGACATTAGGCTGATTGGGCGGCAACCCTGAATTCAACAAGGCTAACGTGATCAATCCGTTGACCCCTTCGGCATGTCCAGCATAGAGACCGGGAGCCCAGGTTCCGTCAGCATTTTGACTTTCAATCAGGAACTGTTGAGCACGCTCGACCGAATTGATGACACGTTCGCGAAGTTGTTGGTCATCGACCGGTTCTCCCTGTGCGTGTATCTGGCCTAGTGAGCAGGTCAATACGCAGCTCAGCGAAAAGATGAACATCCCTTTCATCGATTTCGTACTCCGGTTTGTATCAAACAATTGATGCTATCACAGCAGACACTTTAAGTGTCTGGCTAAATGATGCTTTTACTTTGATTTTACTTCTTGAATTTGTGATTCGAGTTCTTCAATCAGTGGATCAAACTCCGCAATTTCAACAGCATTCTGTCCTTGTTCGTGCTTTCGAAATCCGAGTAGATATGTAAAGTTCTGTGGTCGCCAGCGATGGAAAAACAGTTCATTCTTTCGCTGAATCAATTCTCTCATCTGATTGTGTTCACTTTGGCTGACTTCACCACCAAATGCTGAAGCGATCACCGCTGCGGTTGCTTTGTAACCATAGCCAGAGAGTTGAACTCCATTCTCCGTCCAATGGACTTTCTTGTCTGAGCTACGTTGGGTTGCTTGCAGATCGATGAATAATTCTCCATTTTTTGCACAGATTTCTCGAATTGCCTCTGCATAGAGGCTGAGATTCTTATTCGCGGCAGCCACATGTTCTTCAACTCCTTCTGCCAACTCTGGGAAAGTTGCAGCTTCGAGCAGAACAGGAGACAGATGGACAAACTTCACATTATTGGCAAGTAAATCTTGCCGAAGCTTCTCGTATTGCTTTTTGAACTCATTCAGTCCTGCGGGACCACGTTGCGATTCAACCGCTCCATATCCAATAAGGATGGTCGTCGGTTTGAGTTCACGAACGAGTTCAAGAGTTCGCTGATATC
>JABJMI010000353.1 GCA_018659505.1 Planctomicrobium sp. | reverse complement strand
GTGTTTTGCCGGACACTTAAAGTGTCCGGCTAACGAATGTGATTGTCGCCTCGCTAGTCAGTCGCGTGTCCAAACTTTAATCTACGTGCTCATAAGTAATTCAATACTACTCGACAACAGAAAGAGTCCCGGATGGCTGACCTGTTTACAATCGGCAACTTGATGACTTTGTTGATGCTCATACTGCTACAAGCAGTTTTGGGTTTTGACAACTTGCTTTATATCTCAATCGAATCGAAGCGAGTCGAAGAAGACAAGCAGAAGTTTGTCCGTAAGACCGGTATCGCTTTGGCAATCATTCTGAGAATTGTACTGTTGATCGTTGTGGTCCAGATGATTGATTCTTTCAAAGATCCGTTCTTTGAAATTCATCTGACGAAGATTTTTGAAGGAGAGTTTAATCTCCACGCATTGATCACAATCGCTGGCGGTGGTTTTATCCTTTACACAGCAGTGAAAGAGATCAACCACATGCTCGCAATCGAGCATTTAGAGGGAGACCAAAAAGAAGAGAAACGCTCGGTCAACCATGCCATCTTCTGGATCGTGCTGATGAACCTGGTCTTCTCATTCGATTCCATCCTTAGTGCGATGGCACTGACTGATAATGTAGTCGTGATGGCAGTAGCGATTATCGTTAGTGGGCTATTGATGATATATCTCGCTGATCATGTCGCTGAGTTCTTAAAGAAGAACAGAATGTATGAAGTGCTTGGCTTGTTTATTCTGTTTATCGTCGGAGTGATGCTCGTCTCCGAAGGTGGGCATCTCGCACACATTCATCTGTTCGGTTATGAAGTCCACGCAATGACGAAGACGACCTTCTACTTTGTGCTAGTCGTGCTTGTCATCGTCGATATCGTCCAGGGACGCTACCAGAAAAAGTTGGCTGCCATGCGTAAGCACGAAGCTGATGGGGTCAAAACTTAGTTTTCACCAATCATCTCACTTAGCCCCCGGTCATCGACCGGGGGGAAACAGTTGCTCAATACGGATTCTTCATGGCGGATACGCTTTATATTGTTGATACGTTTTCGCTTGTCTTTCAAGTCTTCCATGCGATTCGCCAACCGATGACTGGGACGCGCGGACAGCCGACGAACGCAGTCTTTGGATTCACCGGAGACTTGCAGCATCTTCTGAAAGAAAAGAAACCTACGCACATCATCTGTGCCATGGAGTCGCAAACTCCTCAAGAACGTGTCGCGATTTACGAAGACTACAAGGCGAATCGCGATGAGATGCCGGATGATCTGCGACCACAAATCCCATTGATCTTCGACGTCATCAAAGGCTACGGGATTCCGATTGTCTCGCATCCCGGTTGGGAAGCAGATGACGTCATTGCCACAGTCGCGACACGTGCTGCCAAGGCCGGAATGGATGTTCGAATTGTCACCAGCGACAAAGACATGCGTCAATTGCTGACCCCGAAAATTCACATCTACAGTATTCGTAAGAAGCAACTTTACGATGCTGATAACTTATGGGATGACTGGGGAGTCCGCCCTGACCAAGTGGTTGACTTTCAATCTTTAGTTGGCGATAGCGTTGATAACGTACCGGGGGTTCCGTTAGTCGGTCCCAAAAAGGCACAAGCACTTTTAGAAAAGTTCGAGACGTTAGAAGAAGTTCTCGCGAACCCCGAGCAGGCTCCGGGCAAAAAACTCTCTGAGAATCTAGTCACCTTCAAAGACCAGGCATTGATGAGCCGCGAACTTGTGCGGTTGAATATCGATTTGCCAATCGAATTAACTTGGGAAGAATGCCTCGTTTCCGTCCCTGATCATCAACGACTCCACGAGTTGTTCACCGATTTCAGTTTCCGTCGTTACGCCAACGAGATGGAAACCGAACTCGCTCAGGAGAAGATTGAACAATCCGGCAACGAGAAACGTGAATGGACGAAAGTCGACAATGATCAGAAGTTCAGAACTTTTCTCGCTGAACTGCAAGAACAAGACAAATTCTGCGTTGATTTAGAGACCACCAGCATCGATCCGCTGCAAGCGGATATCGTTGGTTGGGCGTTTTGCTGGGAAGGGGGACGCTCATTCTACTTGCCTGTCGACGGTCCCAAAGGAACAGCTGTTCTCGATCCTAAAGTTGTTCTCGAAGCGTTCAAACCAATCCTAGAAGACCCCGAACGGACAATCGTCAATCAAAACATCAAGTACGATATGCTCGTCTTGAGGCGAGTCGGAGTCAACATCCAAACTCTCGGTGTCGACAGCATGGTCGGCGACTATCTGCTCGACGCCGGCGCTCGAACGCATAAGCTCGATGAAATTTCGAAGAAGTATCTCCACCGAAAAATGATTCCCATCAGCGATCTGATCGGTAAAGGCAAGAAGCAACTCAAAATGTTCGAGGTCGATGTCGACGACGCTGCCGAATACGCCAGCGAAGATGCCGACGTCTGCTGGCAACTGACGGAGATCATAGAAGAGAAACTCGAAGAGGAAGGTCTCTGGGATCTCTACTGGGACTTAGAGCGACCACTCATTCACGTGCTCGCCGAGATGGAATGGAACGGAATCAAAGTTGACACCGACGAGCTCAAACGGCAAAGCGACTTACTGACCACGCGACTTGCAAAGTTGATGATCGAGATTTACGAAGGAGCCGGCAGCGAGTTCAACATCGATTCTCCGAAGCAGCTTTCCAAAATTCTGTTTGAAGACCTGAACCTGCCGATCATTAAAAGGACTAAGACCGGCATCAGTACCGATCAAGAAGTTCTCGAAAAATTGGCGGTGGATCACCCACTCCCCGCGAAAATTATGGAACATCGGCAGCTGACAAAGTTAAAGGGAACATACCTCGACGCATTGCCGAATCTCGTCAATAAGTACACCGGCAAGGTACATACTTCATTCAGTCAAACCACCGCTGCCACGGGACGCCTCAGTTCGAGTGATCCGAACCTGCAAAACATCCCAGTGCGAACCGAAGAAGGACGCCTCATTCGCAGGGCGTTTATGCCGTCTGAAGCTGGCTGGAAATTAATTTGCCTCGACTATTCGCAAATTGAATTAAGAATGCTCGCCCACTTCTGTCATGATGCCGAAATGACGAAAGCCTTCCGTGAAGGAATCGACATTCACACAGCGGTCGCTGCCCAGGTATATGGAGTGACCGCTGAAGAAGTCGAATCGTCACAACGACGAGTTGCCAAGGCAGTCAACTTCGGAGTCATTTACGGACAATCTCCGTATGGTCTTGCAGCAGCGTTAGGGATTCCCAAAGAAGAGGCGGCACAGTTCATCGATGACTACTTCACGAAGTATTCGTCCGTTCAAGAGTTCATGGAACAGACACTCGATGAGGTGAAAGAAACCGGGTTCGCAACGACGATCCTCGGTCGTCGACGTGAGATCGCTGGCATTCGAGGAAAACGCTGGGGCAATCTCAACATGCCCGAACGAACCGCCGTCAACACTGTCATTCAAGGTTCGGCTGCCGATTTAATCAAGCGGGCGATGCTTAAAGTTCACGCTCGAATGCAAGCGGAAAACCACCCTGGCAGAATGCTTCTGCAAATACACGATGAACTCGTCTTCGAAGCTCCAAGCGAACACGTTGATTCGCTAATCAAACTCGCAAACGAAGAAATGGAATCAGCGCTGGAACTAGATGTCCCGATTGTCGTCGACTGCAAAACCGGCGACAACTGGCTGGATGCGGAGTAACACCTATTAATTGTGTATCCGTTCACAGCATTGAATTTATTTGGTAACCACGAAACACACAAATGACACGAAAAAACTATCGTGACAAAGCTATGTGCGTCACCAATTTTGACTCTATCATTCTAATAACTTTGAAGAAGGACAATATAGATTTGGTGAACGACCTCAGCTTATCCTGTAAATCATGTTCATCCTGTCCACTTCTATTTTGTTCAAAAAGACGGATAGCCAGAATTTCAGATTGAGTTCTCACTTCCAAAGGTGGCAAATCTAACGCGAATCGGAACTTTTTTTCTTTCGTCTGGTTCGTTTCTTTCGTGGTTTAAAGACCTTCTTTTCTTACCGGTTCATGAACGGTTACTTTATTTTTCAATTAAAAATTATAAATTCTTAAATATTCGCGCCCGGATTCGTCACCAACAGGGACTAAACTAATGTCATGTCCCTTCTTCCGTATCCAAAACGAAGTCCTGAAACGATTCCGCAAGAATCAACGGTTCTTGTCAGCGATGCGCAATTGCTCTCTCAGTTCTTGAAATTAAAGAACGAAGCAGCATTCGCAGCCATCGTGAATCGTTATGGAAACATGGTTTTCGCTGTTGCCGTTCGTATCGTACGTGACCGGCATATTGCAGAGGATGTCACGCAAGCGACATTCTTGCTACTTGCGAAGGATGCGAAGAAGATTAAGCGGCGGGAAGCACTCAGTTCCTGGCTGCATGATGTGGCAATTCGTCTTGCTAAAAAGTCGATGAAACGACGGTCTCGTGAACAGGTTTACAATGTCGTGACTGATCAGGAAGTTGCAGAAAAATCGTTCGAAGAAATTCATTCCACATTTGAACAGCAAGTGCTGGACGAAGAATTGAATCGACTTCCGACTCAGTACCGAGACCCGTTAGTTCTCCACTACCTGCAAGGCAAAACGTATGAAGAGACGGCTCAACAACTCGGTGTCACATTAGGTGCCATCGAAGGTCGCATGAAACGCGGGAAGCGCGAGCTTCATCTGCGTTTGACCAAGCGAGGCGTTAGTTTGGGAGCCGCAGTCGCTGCCTTGAGTTGGTCTCAGGCAGAAGCAGCTGTCTCTCTTCAACCAGAAATCATTCACACCATTGCAGAAAACGGAATCGCAGCCTTCCAGGGAACGGCATTCACTCCCGCTTGTTCTCCCGAAGCTGTCTTCCTCGCCGGAAAGGAACTCACGATGCTCACAACGACGAAAATTGCGTTAATGACTTTAGCCCTGACAGTTGCAGCAGGGACAGGTTGGGTGACTCATTCGGGGATAGCTCAAGATGGAATCAGCAATGGTTCCGCAGGAAATAGCGATGCAGTCCAGACGAAAGTTACTGAGTTAGGTTCTCCGGCATCGAATCGGAGTGCCACCATTTCAGACGAGGTGGCTGATAACACCCTGTCTCAAGCGAGTGGCTTCGAGGGTGTTCTTTCTGAAGGAGATCGCATCATCAGTATTGACGTCTCAGACAGTATTGAGACTGATCTTGCTACCGACCTTAACGCACTCCAAGAACAATTAAATGCTCTTGCAGCGAATCAAAGTGATCCATTCGCTTCGAACAACGAAGATAAGTTGCAAGCCCAACTCCGTAAGCTTCAGGCAGATTTAGAACGCCTGAAGAAATCGATTGCAAAGCAAACAGAAAGAAAAAATCCCGGAGCGGATATGGATATCTTTTTGTATGGAGGAGAGGGTGGAGAGGGGATGGAAGCCATGGATGGCGGCATGATGATGGAAATGACACTTGATCTTCAATCACCAGGTTCAGTCATCAAGGTTGAAAAGAATCAGTCACCAGCTGCGGAGAAAATTGTCGCAGCGTTGGATTCACTGAACAAACCGGTTGAGTTTATCGATTCACCGATCAGTGAGGTCATTGAATACATCGGTGAAGCTTACGGAATTCCAACGATCATTGATGAACAAGAACTCGAAAACGAAGGGCTCTCATTAGACGAGCCGATCACATTTTTAATGGACGCCGATCTGATCTCCACACGTGACGCACTAGAACTGATGCTCGACAAACTTGAACTCAAGTATATCATCAAGAATGGAGTTTTGATCGTTACGACTGAGGTGGGTGCAGAGATTCATTCAGAAACTCGTGTTTATGATGTTCGCCCGTTAAACATCGAAGACCCGGAAGCATTGACGGATGTTTTACTGAACACCGTCGCTCCCGACTCTTGGCAACAATTAGGTGGAAACGGAGAAGTCAGTTTCTTGAACGGAAGCTTGGTTGTCATGCAATCTCAAGAAGTTCACGAGAAGATCGAAGTCCTACTGAATCAACTCGCTAAACAAGTCGAAGCAAACCCCAACAGCCCAAGTTGGCCTGTTAAGAATCGACCTCAAATAGGTGAGGGTGGATTTATGGGAGGCGGTCAGGGCGGCGGCGCTGGATTTAATTAGACGATAAGAGGAATTATAACTCCAACTAAAACAAGACTGTTTTGCCGGACACTTAAAGTGTCCGGCAATATAACCCGTACTTAATACCGCAAAATGCAGTTCGGATTCAATCAATTCGAATCAGCGACTCACCCTAAACTCCACCATTCCCGACTGTGGAGTTTTTTAATGAGACATGTTTAATTCTCACGATGAAATGAATTCTCAGGTCAACCTTCGAGGAGAACCTCAGAAGTTCCAGAAATGAGGGTTGCCGTATTGTTAAAAAACGCTTATAAATACGTGAACGCGAGAGTGGCGGAACTGGCAGACGCGCTGGATTTAGGTTCCAGTGGGGTAACCCGTGCAGGTTCGATTCCTGTCTCTCGTATTTTACCGAAAACACTTTGTTTTCAACGATTTACATCAAACGCTAGTCCTTTGTAAGGACTGGCGTTTTTTCGTTTGTATATGCCATACGGACTATCCACGCGGGTTCCGTACGGATAGTCTTGGTCTTTCGATGCCAAAAGCAGGTAAGCGTAAACTACGCTTCAGAAAGAGTTTAAGAATTAGCCCGACCAGGATTTGAACCTGGACTAAAAGAATCAGAAGCTAAATCTCAAACTGCTGCACCCTCACGAATACCGCATGAATGATGCAGTTTATCCCAATTCAAAACCATTGCAATACCGTTCGCTACCACGTTACTGGTTTGCGGTGTTTTACTTCGGAGATGTGGTAGTCGAGGGTAAAAGTGGTAGAGCAGGGTAGGTTGTTTGTGTTCCAGAGGACTATCCAGTTATGGGTGGTGTAATCGACATCGTGACGCAGATCGAGTTGTTCTCTCCAAAGGCTCGCGGTAACAAGTTGATCGAGCTGGTGGTCGAGGACTTGCCGAACGATCCACCGGAGGAGTTTGAGGTGATCGTTGACTACAAAGGGATGAAACGACCTGAGGATGCTGGTGTCGACAAGAAAATGTTGCAGATTTACGACTGGCAAGTCTACACCTACGCACATCTTCGATCGACGCTGAAAACGAAGCCGATCATTGCTGGAGTTTTGATTTACTTAAACGAACTGGTCCCAACCAAAACCGATCCCTACGACCTTCGCCGAGCTGTCAAAGAAAAACTAAAAGGGATCATCGTCCCAGAACCCGGCAGCGAAGACGAAGAAACACTTCTCAAGTGGAAAGGTGCCAACAAGGATGAGCAACCACCACTATTGTCGATCGACTTCCGTTTGACCCGCACCATTCGAGTTGTTCCAATTGACGACACATCCAAGAAACAGTCGCTCAAAGCATTCGACAACACCGTCGGTCGAATTGAACAGTGCATCGCCAAGGAGTCTCGCTCCCGGATCGGGACTCGAGGGTGCGATCTACGCCGGACTT
>JABJMI010000927.1 GCA_018659505.1 Planctomicrobium sp. | reverse complement strand
CTGCAGGCTCTTCGGGAAGTTGATTCATAATTAGAGCTCCGGAAATCATTTACGGATGTTTGTTCGAGGAGTAGACTGCCTTACGGAAACAGTTAGTTCTGTTACTCCCACCAAGTTAGACGAGCCGCATTGAATGGAGTTGACAGCAATGTGGCGAGCACACTCTTCTCTGCAGAGTTGCTACTGGTGTAGAATTTCGAGTAAAAATTACCGAATAGATTCGTCCTCCTGCATGAAGAACATTCAGTAGGAATATTTCATTGACGGCACACGTAATTATGAGCAACACAGATAATCCGGTCGGGAAAATTCTTATTGCCGACGATAATGAGCAGAATCGAGAACTCCTCGAAGCTTACCTCAGCGACGAAGACCATGAGATCATCATGTCTGTCGATGGGCAACAAACGGTTGAAGTTGCCCAGAAGGAGCAACCCGATTTGATTTTGCTCGATATCATGATGCCGAAAATGAGCGGCTATGAAGTTTGCCAGAAGCTGCGTTCTGATCCAGAGACCGAGAACATACCGATCCTCATGGTGACTGCTCTCAAGGAAATGGGTGACATTGAGAAAGCGGTCGCTGCGGGTGCTGATGATTTTCTAACAAAGCCAGTGAATCGACTGGAATTGAAAACGAGAGTTCGATCACTACTTCGGGTCAGGCACTTAAGTAACGAGCGAGATCGACTCTTGGCTTACCTTGCTGAGGTGGAATCACCAACATCTCAGAAATAGTGATACGTCATAAACCTTTTTTGATAAATAGTTTACTACAATACCGTTTCTTTTGAGATATTTTCAATAAAATTCAAATTAGTTCCAGGTGACAGCTCTGTCGGTGTCGTATCTTGTTTGTATGTAGTTGTTTACGTCTTGTCTTGTTATCTCGGTAGGCTGGTCTGCCGTTACTTGCTCAAACCGGTCTCTCCTGATTATACTGCGACGCTTTGAAATACAGCAGCGCTCCCGGTCTTGACTTGGGAGTGAAATCGCGGAGTAATAAAGCTATGAAAGTCCGTTCAAGCGTTAAACGTATTTGCGACCAATGCAAGGTCGTACGCCGTAAAGGCAAGAATTACGTGATTTGTGCAGCGAATCCTCGTCACAAACAGCGCCAAGGGTAATTGCAAAGAGTTCTATGAGATGAGTTTTAAACTCTTTCATGTAACAGTAAGAGTTTCACAAGTTGTGTGTGGGACTGAAGTTGTGTCAGACGAAAATGTTATCATTTTTAATGACTCGCTTTGATAAATCAGAGATTAAATTAAGTAGTTTTCCTCACGGTGTTGGGGCAAGGCTATTAACCAGGAAGCAGTGAAATGCCTCGTGTATTGGGTGTAGATATCCCCAACGAAAAGCCGACTTACATTTCTTTGCAATACTTGCATGGAATCGGTCAAAAGTCTGCGATTGACATCTGTCGTAAACTCGAGCTAGCGACTCATCGACGTGCTCGAGAGATGAGCGAAGATGACATTCAGCGAATCAATACTCTACTTGACACAGATTATGTCGTTGAAGGTTCACTTCGTCGACAAACTGGCGAGAACATTGCCCGATTGAGGTCAATTCAGTGTTATCGTGGAGTTCGGCACCGTCGGGGACTTCCGGTTCGTGGTCAAAACACACAAACAAACGCTCGTACCAGAAAAGGTGGCAAAAAAACTGTCGCTGGTAAAAAGGGTGTTAAGGACATGCGTCACTAATCAAGTCCTTTAAGCTTATCAGTTAAATGCTCGAATGGGTGAAGACTCAACAGGGCATTATTAGATCATTTTCATTTCCACTTGATTGAGGGGTTCTGTCCGTGGCGAAGGCCAAACAGAAGAAACGTACGCGACGTAACGTGAATCGCGGAGTTGCTCATGTTAAAGCAACTTTTAATAACACAATTGTCTCAATCTCAGATGCAAACGGCGACGTCTTGTGCTGGGCTTCAGCAGGAACCGTCGGGTTCAAAGGGTCTCGAAAGAGCACACCCTTTGCTGCTCAACGTGCAGCTGAAACCTGTGCAGATCGCGCTCGCAAATTTGGGATTCGTGAACTTGAAGTTCAGGTCAAAGGACCTGGTTCTGGACGCGAAAGTGCAATCACTGGTTTGCAAGTGGGGGGAATTTCAATCAAAGCGATTGAAGATGTCACTCCGCTACCGCACAACGGTTGCCGACCAAGAAAAAGACGTCGCGTTTAGTCATCCACACCGAATTCCTTTGGATGCTCGTTGGTCAACGAACTGTTCATTGATTCGGAATTAGATAGAAGTCGTTGGTAATGATCTCCAACACTTTTCTTCTCTGCCCATTCATTCAATTAAGGAGACTGCACGGTGCGAATCCGTTGGAGAAATCTTGAACTTCCCAGCCGCGTTGTCGCCGATCGTGAAACATACTCGAACACTTACGGCTGTTTTACAGCTGAACCGTTCGAGCGTGGTTTCGGTCACACTTTGGCAAACAGTTTGCGACGAATTCTTCTTTCTAGCCTGGAAGGAAGTGCGGTCACACGTGCAAAAATCGCAAGTATTCAGCACGAGTTCACAACCATTCCGGGTGTTGTCGAAGACGTCACTGATATCTGTCTGAACCTGAAATCGCTTGTTGTCAAAAACCACAGCAGCACAAACAAAACTCTACGTATCGAGAAACACGAGCGTGGAGTCGTGACAGGTGCTGATGTGATCACTGACGATCAAGTCGAAGTGGTCAACAAAGACATGATCATTGCGACAATGACTGATGATGTCCCGCTGAGCATCGAATTGACAGTCGAAAACGGTCGTGGATATGTTTCTGCTAAAGAAGCATACGAAAACAGCCCTGAACTCGGCATTATCCCATTGGATGCAGCCTTTTCACCTGTAACACGTGTTCGTTATCGAGTTGAAGATACTCGTGTTGGGCAACGTACAAACTACGATAAGCTGACTCTTGAAATCTGGACTGATGGAACCGTCAGCCCAGAGATGGCGTTGGTTGAGGCTTCGAAGATTCTTCGTAAACACCTCAATCCGTTTATCAACTATCAAGAGCCTGGACCAGAACTGCCACCAGAAGCTGGTCTCAAAGGAATGCTCGAGCAAACAGGTTATTCTCCAATCGATCTTGAATTGGAAGAAAAACTCAACCGCTCTCTCGCTGAACTTAATCTTTCTGTTCGGGCAACAAACTGCCTGGAATCTGAAGGAATCAATTCAGTTCGAGACCTTGTTTCTCGCAGCGAAGATGCACTTCTTACAGTTCGAAACTTCGGTGAAACAACGCTCACTGAAGTTCGCGAACAATTGAATGAACTCGGTCTTCGTTTAGGAATGAGAGTTCCGGAACGGTCACGACTTTAATTAACACTTGATACCAATCAGTGCCTGGACGCGACGAATGTCGGGCACTTCTATTTCTGAGTTTGCATTCTGGATCGTTGAGGGAAATAGACTCTCACATTAGATAGCAACTCAAGAGTACCTGGATGAAGACTCATGCGACATAGAATGAAGGGCCGTAAACTCGGTCGAAATGCAAGTCACCGTAAAGCGATGTTTCGCAATATGGCAGCGAGTTTGATTAAAACTCTCGATTTTGAAGAAGGTGCAGAAGGCGCACCAAAGGTTCCTGGTCGTATTGTCACAACCACTGCCAAAGCCAAAGAACTGCGCCCTTTCATCGAAAAACTGATTACTTTGGCGAAGAAGGCTCAAAAGCACGAGGCCAACGCTCAAGAGCATGCTACGACCGCTGAACGGGGAAGTTCAGAATGGAAATCATGGCGTACTTCCGATGAGTGGACACAATGGGCTCAACCAATTGCTCCTGCTGTGAACTACCGCCGTCGAGCATTCTCACTACTCCGCGACAAAGAAGCTGTTGATATTCTCTTCAGTATTCTCGCTGAGCGATTTTCAGATCGTGATGGTGGTTACACTCGCATCGTACGTTTGGCTGCTGTTCGCCTTGGCGATGCTGGTGAGCAAGCACTAATCGAATTCGTTGGAGAACGTGATCGAGTCAAATCGAAACGTGTTGCCCCTGTCGTCGTCGATGATGAAGACGATGATGAAGACGATGCTGAAACTCCTGAAACTCCTGAAGCAGCTGCAGATGAACCTGCTACTGAAGAACCAGTCGCAGAGGCATCCGAATCAGAAGAAGCATCAGCCGCAGAAGACTCTGCTGAAGCTGAAGTATCAGAAGAAGAAAAAACAGAGTAGTTCATTCTTCTCTGTGAGATCAAAGCCGCGATTCGTCGCGGCTTTTTTTGTGTCTGGCTTACCCGCTTCTAGGCAGATCCATTAGTTGGGCGAAACGATTTAATACCTTCGTTTTCAATTCTTGAAATGAAGGTTCATCGAATTCTCCACTTTGAACTAGCAAGAATGCTTCATCACGAGCCCGCTTTAAGGTTTCTTCATCTCGCAAGAAGTCAGCGAATCGAAGTGGCAAAGAACCATGTTGACGAGTTCCGAGAATGTCACCTGGTCCACGCAGTTCGAAGTCCTGCTCAGCGACATAGAATCCATCAGATGATTTTTCCAATGCAGCGAGTCGCGCAGTCGACTCGGGACTGTCCGACTTGGATACCAGGAAGCAATAACCTCGATGCTTCCCGCGGGCGATGCGTCCTCTAAGTTGGTGTAGCTGTGAAAGCCCAAATCGTTCGGCATCAAGAATCACCATCAATGTTGCGTTAGGAACATCGACACCGACTTCGATGACAGTCGTCGAGACGAGGACGTCAATTTCTTTCTCACGAAAGGAATTCATGGTCGCGTTACGTTCATCTCGATCCATACGTCCGTGAACAAGTCCCAATTCGAATCCGGGCAAACTCGCTTTCATTTTGAGGAAGATTTCCTCTGCGGAGACCGCTTCGATCTTGCTGTTGGAATCGACGAGCGAGCAAACGATATACAGCTGCCGACCTGCTTTTAGCTTCTGTTTGAGAAAGTCCCATGCTTTTCGTTTTTCGATGTCACTTGATAACCGGCTCGTAACAACAGGTTGTCTTCCCTGTGGCAGATCTTTGACGAGGGTTATGTCTAGATCACCGAATTGAGTCAGGCAAAGAGTTCTCGGGATCGGTGTCGCCGTCATGACGAGTACATGGGGTGGTGGTCCCTGTTCGGTCGAGAACTGTGCTCGCTGAACGACTCCAAACTTATGTTGTTCATCGATGACGACTAGACCGAGTTTTTCAAATTGCACGTCTTTCTGGATGAGCGCCTGGGTTCCGACAATGAATTGAGATTTCCCATTAGCGATATCCTCCAGGGCACTTTTCCTCTCTTTGGAAGTTAAGCTGCCCGTCAGCAGAACGCCTTGAATACTGCTGCCGGAAAGAATCGAAGTGAGAGTTTCCCAATGCTGATTGGCAAGCAGTTCCGTAGGAGCCATGATGGCGGCTTGTGCCCCATGGGCGACCGCAAGCAACATGGCGTAAATTGCAACGACCGTCTTACCAGCTCCAACATCTGCCTGAATGAGTCGGTGCATCGCATAGCCCGATCTTAAATCGCCAGCAATGTCTTGAACCGCTTTGTTTTGTCCGTCAGTGAACTGAAAGGGAAATAATCTGCGAATGCGAGCGTCAATCTTCGCGGTTGTTTCGAATTGAATCGCATTCTGACGCGCTCTCCATTGTCTACGGCGTAAAGCGACACCAAGTTGAAATTCAAACAGATCGTCAAAAATCATTCTTCTGCGTGCCAGGTCGTATTCATCTTTTGATGATGGCTGATGAACCGAGCGAATCGCTGCGATGAGGTGCGGTAACTTCATGCGTTCGAGAAATGATTCCGGAAGCGGGTCCGAAATCTGATCGATAACTTCTTCGATTCCCGTTGCAATCATTTGTCGGAGGCGATTAACTTTGAGACCATCGG
This sequence comes from Planctomicrobium sp., assembly GCA_018659505.1. Lineage (GTDB taxonomy): Bacteria > Planctomycetota > Planctomycetia > Planctomycetales > Planctomycetaceae > Thalassoglobus. The sequence continues at coordinate 555 of JABJMI010000927.1, read as the reverse complement.
TCAAGCGATATCTTGTTAAGATGACTCCACCGGATTCAGTATCATCCTCGTCAAGCCATTGTACTTCGGGGTGCGAAAACTCCCAGCGGCCTTTCTGAAACTTAGGTTTTCCGGAAAAAAGAACAGGTTGACCTTCCCAGAGTTTCTTCCTCATCCAGGGCTGATTAAACCAAAGCCCTCGCACATAATCCTCTGAGCAGTCAATGAGAGCAGCGGTCAAGGTTCGACCGTTACGCAATTGCTTCGCATCGACATCAACGACCACTCCGCGCACGGTTTGCGGTCGGTCAGGCTCTAGGTCTTTCGGAGAACTGACATGCGAGAAATCGAGAATGTCTCTCGGTAGATACCACAGCAAGTCTTCAACCGTCGAGATGCTCAACTTATTGAGAAGCTGAGCCCATTTCGGTCCGACTCCTGGAAAATACTGAACGTCAGTTGATAATGTCAGTACCGGCATGAATCGGTTTCGTGAAGAAGGATGTGGTTGGGATTTCCCTATTTATAGGCTTGTGTCGCCGCCACTGCCAACTCATCGCAGCGTTCATTTTCTGG
>JABJMI010000924.1 GCA_018659505.1 Planctomicrobium sp. | reverse complement strand
TCCATCGCGACATCAAGCCTTCCAATATCTTATTGACAAGCGGGCTGTCCGAACGGGCGAAGATTTCCGACTTCGGTCTGGCGAGAGCTGTTGACGACGCCAGCATGACTCGGTCTGGCATCATTGCTGGCACGCCGATGTATATGGCTCCCGAGCAGGCGCGGGGGGAAACGTTGGACCACCGCGCCGACCTGTTCAGCTTGGGGAGCGTGCTGTGTCAGATGGCGGGCGGTCATCCTCCCTTTCGAGCGGTGAACACAGTAGCCGTACTCAAACGCGTCTGCGAAGACACACCGCGGCCGCTGGACGACGTTATTCCAGAAACACCCAGCTGGCTGCAGTCGATTATCTTTCGCTTGCTGGAAAAGGATCGAGAGGACCGTTTTCAGTCGGCTCAGGAAGTTGCTGATCTATTAACACGCTGTCAGCGTGAGCTGGAGCACGGCGGCAAGGTGGTTTCGGTTGCGCCCACCGGCGCAACAAGTTACGAGAGGACGAAGTCGGCACAGTCGAAGCTATTGTGGGTAACGGTGCTCTGCGCATTGGCGGTCCTGATACCCATAATCATAGGTCCGAAGTTGGCAAGCTGGTTCAAGACTCCAACCTCGACGTCACCGCAGGCTGAAACGATTGGCGGGATCGACGGTGACACGCCTGAGCAACCCCCACACAACGATAATGTGACGATCCCCCCTGCTGTCGCTGAACATGACGCTGACGTCGCAATTGTCTTCCTCGAAGGCAATCGTCGGCGACATGATAGTCCAGACCATGGCGTGGAAGTCCATGTCATCATCAAAGATGGCGAGCAGATCATCCAGCATGCGGAGAGAATGGATTTCGATTTCTTGAAAGAGAATACCCTTCTCGATCCCTATTTTGCCCACGGGTGGTACAGAAACTCGTTTACAGAATGGAGCGACTTTCGTGCAATCCATTTTCAGTCGGGGCTGACGAGCAGCGATCCCATCTGGGGTGTCAGAACAAACAAGGCGAACAGCTTGATCGGTTCGATTATTATTGCAACAGGTTCCGATGACAAGAATCCGTTCATCGAGGTGAAGAATGATAGAGTGGAACTTAGTCGAGATGGCAAGAGTATCAGAGTGAGCACGAACGATCATGAAGATAAACTTGGCGTGTCAGACGGTTCAATGTATCTCTCGGATCGGGGATGGCTGGAGTTGTGCTGGATGGGTGAGAAAGAGAGTTTCATTAATTCGCATAAAACGTATTATTTGTCCTCAGGAACAACTTTGCACGACCTCGGCTTTCGCTCTGGGACTTCACATACTTGGGAAGATGACGTATTCGGCACGGTGAAGCTTCTGATTCAACCTGGAGCAGAAGCTGACTTACCAAAATAACCGCAGGTTGAAAAAGTTGCTACTCCCATTTTTTTGCCTAATCAACCCTTGCTCAGTTATTAATGTCGAAGTTTTCCTTCCTTTGATCATTTGTAATATACGAGAAGTCCTTTGATTCGAATCTCATGAATGACGATACGTTGAAGAACCCGACCTACCGTTCTCTATCAAACCAGCAGCTCGCTGAGATTGACGATCTGTGTGACCGCTTCGATCAGGAACTGGTTAATGGAGATGGTCCGCGCATCGAGACATTTCTGACAGGTGTTCCGGAAGCCGCTCAGGAGAGACTGCTGACAGAACTGTTAGCGATGGAACTCGAATACCGTGCACAGCAAGGCGAAGATTTTGAGCAACAAGAATACATCCAACGCTTTCCTCAAAGGGGTGGTGTCATCGTGGGCTTGTTTGCTCGGGATGTGGCAACACAAGTTCCGGGCAACGATTCAAGTTCGATCCAGGACGAGGTTCTGCCCGAGCTTGCCAACTTTCGCCTGATTAAAGAAATCGGTCGCGGAGGTATGGGCGTCGTCTGGCTCGCTGAGCAAGATAAACCGGTGAAACGTCGAGTCGCTCTCAAGCTGATAAAATCGGAATTGGCGTCGAAAGATACGCTCGCTCGGTTCGATGCTGAAAAGCAAGCCTTGGCAATGATGGAGCATCAGAACATCGCGCGCGTTCTGGATGCGGGAACAACAGACGATGGTCGTCCTTACTTCGTGATGGAATATGTGGATGGAGTTCCTATCACCCAGTACTCCGATGACAACAAACTGAGTGTTGACGAACGGCTAAAACTGTTTGTCCTCGTTTGTAGAGCAGTTCAGCACGCACATCAGAAAGGAATCATTCATCGCGATTTGAAACCCTCAAATGTTCTTGTCGCCGATATCGATGGTGAAGCCGTCCCCAAGGTCATCGATTTCGGTCTGGCGAAAGCTGTCGAACAGAATCTGCAACTCTCTGAAGTCACGATGCAGACAGAATTCGGCAAGGTCGTCGGCACGGTTCAATACATGTCGCCAGAGCAGGCTGAATTAAAAGACATGGACGCCGCAGACATTGACACGAGGACGGATGTCTATTCGCTCGGCGTCATGCTGTATGAACTGCTGGCGGGTTCCACTCCTCTCGATCAGGAAACTCTCGGGCGTAACGCACTGCTGAAGGTTCTCGAACTCATCCGTGAAGTCGATCCACCGCGTCCCAGCAACCGCCTCAGTTCCTCATCGAACGAAGTGAATTCTGCGGTTAGCGACTTACGAAGAATGCATCCGGCAAGACTTCAATAACTGCTGCGCGGCGAACTCGACTGGGTCGTTATGAAGGCTTTGGAAAAAGATGCCGCTCGCAGGTACCAAACCGCAGATGACTTCGCTCAGGATCTGACCAATTATCTAAAAGGTGACACGGTCCGTGCCAGACCACCTTCAACATGGTATCAAATTCAGAAGTTCGCTCGACGAAATCGCGGACTTGTCGCTGCCATGCTCGTGATTGGCTTCGCATTACTCGCTGGAGTTGCAGGCACGACATACGGGTTGCTCATCGCGAACGAAAAAACTGAACTCGCAGAAGCAGAAAAAGGCAAAGCTCAACAAAACGAAGAACGGGCGATTGAAGCAGAAAGTTTGGCTGCGGTCGAGGCTCTCCACGCTCGCGATTCCGAAGCCGCAGCCAAATTCCAGCTTGCGATTGCTCGCTGGGATGCCGAGCGCGCAGGTGATGCCCGCGATCTTTTGCATCAGATCCCGATCGAGTACCGAGACAATTTCGAGTGGCATTATTGTAGCCGGCGATTTCAGGGCAGTGGCATCACGTGTTACGGGCACACTCGTGATGCGTACAAAGTTGCCTTTACTCCTGACGGAGCGCGGGTGGTATCCGCAGGCGGTGATGGAACGATCAGACAATGGGATGCAACAAC
>JABJMI010000853.1 GCA_018659505.1 Planctomicrobium sp. | reverse complement strand
TAATTATTGCCCCTATCGGTTTTGCCGCAGCGTTTCCGGCAATCTTCGTAATGAAAGCAAACGGAATGTTTGGCTATTACTTCTCAGCGACATTAGGGCTTGTCGAACAGAAAAAGGAAAACGAGCCGGCTACGTTTTGGGTGCGGTACTTGTCTCATCTTATTGACGTGAACTGTTCGTTGTTAGCGATTTTTCTTGTGACCAGTAATGCCAAACTCTCCAAGATTGCCTGGACGTTTACGGCCTTTGTGATCCTGGCATACTTCTTCGCGAAAGTGGCGTTCCTACCGATTTTAGGCTTATGGGCAGTCTACTGCTTATGGATGTATTGGGTCGTCCAAGAATCTTCAGAGCTACAAAGTACAATTGGGAAAGAAGCCTTCGGACTGATTGTCATGACCGAAGAAGGCAAACAGCTGACCATGCAGCAAGCCAGCATGAAATGGCTAATGAGGATGCTGTTCGACGTGATTGCAGGCTTACCATTTCTCACAGCAGCGATGCCTCCAAACAAACTGGCGATGCACGATATGATCTCAAAAACGCAAGTCGTCTGGAAAGGTGATCGTTAACAATGATCGTTTAGCTGCACACTTCAAGTGTGCAAGCGTCTGATCAATTCGCTTTAGTATTATTCAAGGCAAGAACCGTATAGCTTTTCCAGCAACTTCAACTCTTCGGCTTCTTCAACCATAGAGAGATCGTGCACGAATTTCCCGTGCATCTCTTTTGCCTCTGCTGAGTTGTTTGCTACAGAAAGCGCAAAAGCATGAGCGCCAGATACGCTTGCCTGATCAAACGAAGTCACCTCTTTGGCTTGACCTAAAAGTTGACTCGCAGATTCAGCATAGACGAGTGCATTTTCTGCTCGCTTGGCAACGCTGTAAGCGGTTGACAATAAGACCTCTGCCCGCAGCCAGTTGATTTCGGTTCCAGCATGTTGCCAATGATAGCGAGCGGTATGCGCGATGTGCAGCATTTTCTCCAGTTGATCATCGCTGCGTTCTTCGGCTTCAACCAGATCCCAAGCCTGATTATTGCATTCAATGGCAAACCAGCGATTTGCTTTAAGAAGATCAAAAGGAAGCTCAGTCATAGAATTCGTCATTCAAAATTCGTTACGACCACAAATTAATGTACAGGTCTAAAGCAGGCTGAATGAATGGGACGTTATCATAAAACAGTTCTAAAGGATAATAAATCGTCTGTAGCGTCGTCTGGAATCGCACTGATGCAGAATTCTCATAAGCGACTATGGCAGGACCAACGCTTAAGAAATACAAAAGTGGAACCAGCACCAAGAACGCTGGCCAGAGTTTTGAACTCCCAGCCCCAGTCGCACCATCGATCTGATCAGAAGAATCGCTCATCTTATCGATCTCCTACTTAACTTAACCTTTTGAATGGCAACATCTCTAGAGAATACCATCCTCTAAGACCCTCAATCAAGTTGATTCATCAAGAATCACGATTGCATACCTGCTCATGAGAGCATTTCAGACACTAAGAACGAAAGTGGTCAAGTTAGGTAACCTATGGCATTTCTGTGTACGTTAAGCTTTGACGGTTACGACGGTTTTATTGAAAAACTGGTATGGGATGAATCTCGATTCTTCCGATATATTTCTCAGTACAAGAATTATCGAACACAATGGGAACACTGTACTTCCCTTCAAATTCGCTAATTCTCCAGACAGTTTAAATAAATGGTCCCAACTCAGTTTGCTGAGTTCGTACTTCAAACTTGTCTGATCCATTGAAAGTTATAGCCACCCAGATGTTTCAGGTCACCAGTCATGAATTTGGCACCCAAGCTCCGTCCATTATGGAAACGTGCGCTGATCCTACCCGCCCTTTGCTTTTTATTGGCTTATAAAGCCTCGCATTTACCCACTTCATTCTTTCCCAAAGATGTCCGATCGATCATCAAGAATTGGCATTACGTACAGTTCTGGATGCTTATCAAATCGGGTTTAACCAGAACCTATATCGATGAGCCATGCACGTTTAGCGTCCCCAAGGTCATCAAACCGAAAGCAGAAGTCGCTCCGGAATTTCGCTTCTCCGAAGATCAATTGAGATCGTTCTACGAGAATGGATTCATTGGTCCCATCGACGCGTTTTCTCCAGCGGAAATGGAAGAGTTTCGAGTGGAAATGCTCGCTGCCGAAGAAAAGACTTGCCCAACATATGACAAAGTCACACCGCGCGATCCGCATTTCGATACACCGAAGGTATGGGACTTCATGAAGTCGCCAGCAATTACAGAGCGAATCGCACAACTGCTCGGACCAGATTTGCTTGTGTGGAGATCTCAGCACTTTTACAAAGGACCAGGCGCCCCTTCGATTCAATGGCATCAAGCAAGTACATTCATGGTCGAAGACTACATGGACCCGGCGATTTACCCCAAAGACCTCAGCGAGATGTTCCAGCTCACCGTTTGGATTGCAGTTGATGATTCGACTTATGAAAATGGGTGTCTGGAATTCTTACGTGGATCACATGAAGAAATCCGAACCATCAAATTCGGTGGCGAAGACGGTTTCTACAAAGCGAACTTTTCTCTGGAACATCCATACGGCGACGATCACATTGTGAAAGTACCGGTGAAGGCTGGTCAATTCATTATCTTTACCGAACGCTGCATTCATGGCTCTGGACCGAATACCACAGACCGACATCGTCTCGCATTCAACATGCGAGTCGTTCCGACTAGTGTCGCAGTCTACACAGACAAAGAAAAATACCGATCAATCTACAACGGTGGTCGCTATTCATTGAAGAACTGGGGTGTTTCGCTGCTAAGAGGCAAAGACAAGCATCAACTCAGCCGAGTTCGCCAACCTGAAGAGCCACACGAATTTGTCGAAATTCGTAAAGCAGCATAGGTTTAAGAATAAAGTCAGAAAAATCACCACGGAGACGCAGAGACACGGAGAAAGAAAATTAGGTTTTGAAAACGATAGCTTGTGCTAACACGATGCCGAAAGAACCTTACAAATTGTATTCAAACAGGCATGATTCCTTCAGGTAGGAATCATGCCTGTTTGCGTTATAAGAAAGAAAGACCTAAGGGATATTGTATTCTGTAGATAGCTGGTTGGTACACTCGCGTTTTCTC
>JABJMI010000816.1 GCA_018659505.1 Planctomicrobium sp. | reverse complement strand
TTGCTATACACAATGACAATGATGTCCAATAAAACCAATCCATCAACGATAACCAACATCAATTCTAGTCGCTCGTACATCCGCGATTTGTGTTATTTGTTGCTGTTCATAGCTGCCCAGCAACAATCAATCGTTGCCCAGGAACCGGTTATTTTAAACCATTCTGCTGCAACAGAAGTAAACTTTGATTCACCTGAATCAGTCTTTACCTCAACGCCGCCACCGACTGGTCTACAGTGGAAGTATCTCGATAGTGCAAATGCGTTTGATCTGGTGACACCAGTGTCAAACGAGACTGTTGAAGTCAAGATTTCCCCCGTCCAGACGGCGAGTCTTGAGACGATAACCAAAGATGAACCTAAGCCAGCGGTAACGAGCCAGCCCTCTGTCGCTAAAGAAGCAGCACCTGCACCGGCAAAACCTGCCGTTGAAGCTCCAGCAACAACCGCAAATCCTGACGACAAACCGGCACTGATTACACTTGAGGAAATTCAACGCCGGCAAGCCTCTGTTGAAGCTCAAACTGATCTTGCGGAAGAGGTCAAAACTCAACTTCTCCAGCACTATCAGCGAGCAACTGAATCCTTAAGACTCGCTGCCGACTCAGTTAAGAAAACGGCGGAACTGAAAGCTGAGCGGGACAACGGTCCCACAACGATTAAAGAGATTCGACTCGAACTTGAACAACCTGTGGCGAAGTCAACGCTTGAGATCGAGAGTCCACTCTCAATCGCTGATCTGGAGCAAAGTCGTCTCGTTGATGAAGAACTTGCAAACGAGAACTTAAGAGAACTGGAAGCCTGGAAAGTGCGGGAGAAAGTTCGAGCTGAGCGCAAGCCGCAAATGCCTGCTCTGATTGAAAAAACAAAGCAGCAACTTGCAGACACGAAAAAAGCGATTGAAGCTCCCGCCGTCGAAGGGGAAACTCCCAATACGACGCAAGCTCGAAAGGCAGATCAGGAAGCGTTCGTGATTCTGCTCCAACAGCAACTCGAACAGTACCGTATCGAGCAAACTCGCTATGAAGCATTGAATGAATTATTCCCGTTGAAACGTGATCGCTTGATGCGGCAGAAAAACTATTTCGACAAACGTCTCGAAAACTGGAAAGTCGCAATCACTGACGCCCGACGGATCGAAAGTGAACGCCAGGCGCTCGAAGCGAAACAGACCCTACGTAATACTCATCCTGCACTCAAAGAACTAGCACAGCGGAATGCAATCCTCACGCAAGAGAGAAAAACTTTACAAGACAGTCTGCACTTAGCTTCCGAGTCATTAAAAGAGATCAATCTGAAGTATGAAGAGCTCTCTAAGAATTTGCAGAATTTACGTGACAAAGAAAGTTTAGGGGCACTCTCAACCGGGGCGGGTATGCTGTTGCGAAAGCAACGTAACAAGTTGCCATCACCTGGGAAATTCCGTGAGAAACGACGCTTCGCAACAAAAGAAATTTCTCGTCTGCAACTTGAGTTAATGCCACTGGAAGATGAACGTAACAACCTGGGAGACATCGAGGCTCAACTCGATTTGATACTCAGCGATCTTGAGCCGCAACGAACACTGACTCCCGAAGAGATCCGCGACATGGCTCGTGATCTGTTGAATGATCGAAGCAAGTATCTCGGAGACTTGCTGGGAGATTACTCGAAGGCGATGACGGCTTTTGGTGAGTTAGAAGTCAGCAGCGGGAAACTCAATGATACTATCATTGACTATCAGAACTTCATTGATGAACGAGTTCTTTGGATTCGCAGTGCTGGAGTCGTAAATCTCAATACTTTTCCGCGAGTGGCGGCTGGTTCTCGGGTCATCTTCTCCCGAAAGAATCTAAGTGTCGCAACGGGCGTGCTGAAAGATGATCTTCAGCAGCATAAATACATCTCCTTACTGGCACTCTTTACAGCGATCATAGTTCTGCTGTTTTCGCAGAAAATCCGCAAGCTCATTAACAAGCTTGGGAAAAAGACGAAAAATCAGTTGAGTACAAATTTATCCTCAACTCTTACAGCGTTGTGTCTGACTTTGGTTGTCGCGTCTGTCTGGCCAACTCTGATGTGGCTCATTGGCTGGCGATTCACATCGGTCTCGGGAAATGACTTTACATTGGCATTCGGTACCGCACTACAGGTGACGGCAATCGCTTTTTGGACTATGGAAGTTTTACGGCAATTGAGTCGCAAACGAGGGATCTCAGAAACATTCCTCGAATGGAACCCGAAATCAATGGCAGCGGTTCATAAGAAATTGCTCGTATTGATGTTGGTCAGTTTGCCATTGATGTTCCTGACAGTTATTTCTGATGTTTACAACGAAGGGTACTGGGCTGATTCAGTTGGGCGATTCGCGTTTATCGCATTTTGCCTCGTGCTCGTCATCGCCTCAGTAAGCATGCTGAAACCATCCGGACAGATTCTCGGTAGCTTATTAAAAGCCAACCAGGATGGTTGGATGTACCGGACTCGCAACTTCTGGTATCCCCTTAGTATTTTAGCACCCGCTACTTTGGCGGTCATGGCAATTTTCGGTTACCAATACACGGCTGAACAACTTCTTGTTCGACTGCAATTCACCTCATGGCTTTCCATTTCAATCCTAATCGCCTACACACTCGTCACACAGTGGATCATGATTGTGCGTAAACAAATGGCAATGGAACAGGCACGCGCTCGAAGAGCAGAAGCCAGTTTGAATCAAAGAGACGACGCCGGCGAGCAGAGTCCTGTTCCTCAAGTCGATAAACCTCAAGTTGACTTAACTGCGATCAACCAACAGATGCGAAAACTGCTTCGCGTGGTCGCATGCGTGGTCATGCTGAGTGGCAGTTGGATGATCTGGTCGCAAGTCATGCCTGCTTTACAAGTCTTCAATCGTGTTGAAATCTGGAGTACGACAGTCAACGTTGTAGAACCTTACCAGACTGCGGAAGGGCTAGATTCATTAAGAAATGTCCCTAAGCAAGAATGGATCACTCTCGGAGATTTCTTATTCGCTTTCGGAATCGTGGCAGTCGCGGTCCTGGGCAGTAAGAACTTGCCTGGATTGTTGGAACTCTCCCTATTACAGCGACTCCCACTCGATCACGGAGAACGAAACGCGGTTACGACCCTTTGTCGCTATGCTTGTATTTCAATCGGAATGATCTGGGCTGCGAAAACAATCGGAATAGGCTGGTCGAGCGTGCAGTGGTTGCTGGCTGCCTTGACTGTTGGTCTCGGTTTCGGATTGCAGGAAATCTTCGCCAACTTCGTATCAGGTTTAATCATTCTCTTTGAGAGACCGATTCGAATTGGTGACGTCGTCACCATTGATACTGTCACTGGGAGCGTTTCTAAAATTCAAATCCGTGCGACGACGATCATCGATTGGGATCGAAAGGAATACATTGTTCCTAACAAAGAATTCGTCACCGGTCGCCTTCTAAACTGGACACTCTCTGATAAAACGAACCGAGTCGTGGTCAATGTTGGTGTCGCATACGGGTCTGACACAGACCTCGCCTTAGAAATCCTCCAACGAGTCGCAGCCGAGAATCCAGTGGTCCTCAACGACCCGCCATCTATTGCCTCTTTTGACGGCTTTGGCGATAGCTGCCTGTCGTTCAATCTTAGAGTTTACCTACCAAACTTAGACAATCGATTACGAGTCATCACAGACCTGCACTTAACGATCGATCGGGAATTCCGCAAAGCCGGCATCGAAATCGCCTTCCCACAAATGGACCTGCACGTTCGCAGTATGCCCACCAAAGAAATGAAACTACCAGTCATTTATGAAAATGAATCCGAGCAACGAGATGACGAATCACAAGCTGCATAAGACGCCGGCTGCAAAGTGAATCTGAAAAACTCACGCAGAGTCGCAAAGAAAAAACCGTTAACTCTGTGTTCCAAGCAATAGAGGGTCTGGGGACTCTCTGCGTGTTGGAATTTAAACTACTTGCTCAAGTAACAAGCAGATTCCCATCAGATCTCAGTGCTTTTTATATATTGAGTAGGTAGCTGGCGATATTCCTCGAACGTTTTTCGCTGCCTCCCGTAAACTGCGTGCTCACCACGAGCATTACTCTATATTCATTACATTAGAGTCGCGCCATTCGTTCCGATTTCGCAGGTTCTATCTAGTCTATAATCACTTCCCTGATTTTTTTTTGAACATCCGACCTGTCTAGTAGTTCGACAACCCTTTAAATTAGAGGTAAAAAGCTGAAAACATGTGACAACGAAGCGGCATGAACTAGAACAGTATTCGAAAATCAGTTTGTTGAAAATTCGAAAAAGTCGCGAATTTTAGTCGCAGTAAGGGATTCTTAGCCGATGTTTGCTTCAGGGTCAGAGAGCAACTCTATCAACGAGGCGCAACTCAATGACAACCGTTCCTTAAAAAAAATCAATTGTTGGTCGGAGGATTTAGGGTTTCTTTCGATTCTGCTTCTTTTCTCATTGACGATTGGCATGTTTCACGTCGATCGCTCTGGTTCGCTTTGGCCTGACGCTGCCAGATATCGCAATGCAACTTTGATGATCCACGATTGGATCCACTCAGGTCAGTATGTTCAACCTCTAGAATTTGCCAAAGAGTATTATACCCAGTATCCAGGTTTCAGCGTGCCATTTCATCCCCCAGGCTACCCTGGGTTAATGGCACTGTCCTGCCTTATATTTGGAACTTCATACTGGTCCGTCCGGCTGTTTATTTCGTTAATGCTTGGCTTGGCGACGTGGTCTCTCTATGGAATTCTTCGCAAAAATCAATTCAACGGGAAAGCTTCATTCTTTGGAGCATGCGTCTGGTTGACGACACCTGAAGTTGTTCACTGGTCGCGAACAACGATGTCGGAGATTCCAGCAACTGCAATGATTCTCCTAGCGTCACTATCTTTCTTAATGTGGATCGAAACGAATCGTTCGCGGTATGTGTGGCTAGCATTTAGTCTCGCATATGTTGCATTTCTTTGCAGGTATACAACAGCCGGCGTGTTACCAGCCTGGTTTCTCTTTTCGGTTGCAATTGGGAGTTGGCGCCGAATGCTTTCACCACATGTCATACTTCCGTCAATCTTTTACCTTGTTTTTGGAGTCGCATACTTACAGTTCGCAAAACCTTTTGCACGCTATGAATTTGCCGCTGATGGTAAAGAACAGGGCATCACCTGGAATAATGTTCTCTTCTTTTCAGAGTCATTGGGACCGATGCTTTTTTGGGGCACTTCGCTATTAATGTTGATTGGTGCTTTCAGGTTTTATCGAGTTAGAAAAAGTCATCCTGTTGGAGTTTTTTTTCTTTGCTGGCTTGTCTCTTTTACTGTCTTTAAAGTATTCGTTCCGTCATCCTTCGAACTGCGGCATTTCTTTGGTGTCATTCCCGCAATGGCGGGTTTAGCTGCGGGGACTTTCCTCTGGAAACCTCGTCGGAAAAGTATTCAAACAGTGAAATTCGCAATAATTGTGTTTGCATTCAGTGCAAATCTTTCACTGCTCATAAAGGTTCCCTATGGTGTCGTTGGTTATGAAAATTTAGCAAACGAAATGTCTACACTTCCCCGCGAAGGAAATGTGCTGATGGCATGTCATGAAGATCAGGATTTAATCTTCCGGTATCGATCCCATGCTGGCATCGAAGGAAAAAGACATCTCGTCCGCGGTGACCGCGTTCTTGCGAGGCGACTGCCGTCTTATGCAAAAGTTGCAGTTGAGCAACTTGTCAATACTCAGAATGACGTCATCGAGGTCATAAAAACGGGTGGAATCCGGTACGTCGTGACCTGTGAATCATCACCTGCTCACCCTCGTAGAGATGCCCATTACCCTGAATTCGTTTTGGCACATCAAACCGCGATTTCCAATCCAACTCTCTTTCGCCAAATTTCTCAAAGTCAGCTGTTCATTCAATACGAAAAGCCGGGGCGTCGTTACAAAGTCTTTCTATGGGAATTCGATGGAAAACTTCCGTCCACTCAAAATCAATTACCAGTCGAAATCCCAACCTGGCAAGAAACAATCTCAAAGAAGAAGTAAGATTGGCAACAGAGTCGATCTACTCCGCGGGGTGCAATCTACTAAGGTGGTTGTGGATAAATTGCTGCCGGCATTCCTACTGAGCCACAGCTACCTAGACGTTTAAAAACAGGATGTTTTTGACAAAAACTTCCAACCTTCTTTGAAAGAGCTTGCCGTCCTCCGTGCCTCAGCGTCTCCGTGGTGAATTTCTGTAATCACAATCTATTTTGAAGCTCGAGTCTTTTTCCGGTTTTCAACACGTTCACGAATTAACTCCAGTGAATCATTCGGAATCGATGAAATGAGTCGTTTGGTGTAGTCCATTTTTGGGTCTTCGTAGATTGACTCTGAGGGACCGAATTCGACGATCTTCCCGGCGTTCATGACTGCCATCATGTCGGACATGAATTTGACGACGCTCAAATCATGGCTGATGAAGACATAGGTCAAGTTGTATTCTTCCTGCAGGTCTTTGAGGAGATTCAGGACTTGGGCTTGTACTGAAACATCGAGTGCAGAGACCGACTCGTCACAGATGATGAATTCGGATTTCACAGCGAGTGCGCGTGCGATGCTGATGCGTTGACGTTGTCCGCCCGAGAATTCGTG
>JABJMI010000885.1 GCA_018659505.1 Planctomicrobium sp. | reverse complement strand
CTTTGAAAATGAAGAAGCATGTCTATTGCGAAAAACCTCTGACGCATAATGTCTTCGAATCCAGACTCATCATGGAAGAGGCTGCCAGGGCAGGTGTGGCAACTCAGATGGGGACTCAAATTCATGGGTTGCCGAACTATCGACGTGTTGTCGAACTCGTTCAATCAGGATCGATTGGACCGGTTCGCGAAGCGCACGTCTGGGTGTCGCGTGCCTGGGGACTGCAAAGTGAAGCAGACGCCAAGCGACATCGTGATATCGTCTCAGTGAGCAATCGACCACAAGAAGCAATGACACCGCCGAGCCATTTAGACTGGGATCTCTGGGTCGGTCCCGCTCCGATGCGACCGTATCACGAAGTCTATTTTCCTGGTCCAAAATGGTATCGCTGGTGGGACTTCGGCAATGGAACAATGTCTGATCTTGGCAGCCACTGGAACGATCTTCCGTTTTGGGCACTCAAGCTTGATGCCCCCATATCCATCGAAGCTTCTGGGCCAGAACCACATCCGGAAATTGCACCTGCGAGTATGTCTGCCGAATACCAGTATGGTGCTCGCGGAGAAATGCCAGCTTGTAAAGTTTTCTGGCATCAGGGAGAAAATAAACCGGAAATCTGGAAGAACAAAGGCATTCCGCAATGGGGGAACGGCGTCTTATTTATTGGTGACGATGGCATGATTCTCTCTGATTACGGCAAGCATATCTTGTTGCCCGAAGAAAAATTCAAAGACTTCACTCCACCAGAACAGTTTATTCAAAACTCTCCCGGACACCACGAAGAATGGCTGCTCGGTTGTAAAGAAGGCGCACCCACCGGAAGCCCGTTCAGCTATGCCGGTCCACTCACCGAAGCGAATCACCTGGGGAATGTCGCATTCCGTGCTGGTGAGAAAATCGAGTGGGATTCAAAAAACCTGAAAGTCACGAATGTCGCTTCTGCGAATCAGTACCTTGGTCGTGAACCAAGAGAAGGTTGGTCGCTGGGCTAATTGAATATCTCGCTTGAGATTCAACAAGAAAAGAAATTTACCACGGAGGCACAGAGACACGGAGAAGCGAGAAAAACGCTGCGATCCATCTTGTCATCCGTGCCTTTGTGTTGATTCATTTTTTGAAGGGTTCTTGCTAATGACATAAGCAATTTACCAGTGGGAATCACAGATTGTCAGATTCCATTCGTTCAACTTCGTTGATGCTTGGTTCTCTCTCGACCGGATCAACAACAAAGACATCGGCTCCTCCGCTTTTATGAACTCGAACTCTTTGTTGAAACCATTTGATAATTCGATGTCGATAAAATCGACGGCTGCCAGGGATCAGTAAGCTGAACCCGAAGATGTCTGTGAGGAAACCGGGCGTCAGAAGGAGTGCTGCACCTATCAAAACAAGTATTCCATCTGCTAAGGCTTCACCGGGGACTTGGGCTTGACCCATTTGCTGTTGCACTTGCCGGATGACGCTCAAGCCTTGTTGACGAGCGAGTGCAGCGCCGACGATCCCTGTGAAGATGATCGTGCCAACGGTGATCAGTAAACCGACTCCATTTCCCCAAACTTCTGAAATTGCATGGTGAACCTGTAGAAGGATGACCAGTTCGATGAACGGGATCAGCGTGAACAGTAATAGTAGTCGAATGAACATAGAATCATTATTACGTCTCCCGCATTTCTGCCAAGTCAGCGATTGTCTTAAATGGCTGAAACCCCAGGATCGGCAATTCAATCATTGTGGCAATCACCAGGAATGATAAACTGTCAGTTAAGCAAATTTATTGGAATAGGTTTTTTTCCCACTCATCGAGAATTCATTCTATGAACTTTCCTCAGCCAATCGAACGTGTCGTTAACTTGCTTGACTCAGATGCGAATCAAATTCTGAATATGACGGTTGAAGAAGCGACGAATTCTCTCGCGACTGGAGATGTGAATCAGGTTCGCCAGATAGACGGTCACTTTGCCTTGCTGCATAAGGATGGTCAGTTGATTCGCATGGCTCGATCGCTGGGACGTCCGCTCCGTTATTTTCTGGCGAAAAGAAGCGAAGGACCATGTTTAGTTGTCGCAGAAAGAATGGATGAGATTGCAGACTTTTTGAATTCAGAAGGTCTTGGAGATCAATTCCATCCATCGTACACGAGAATGGTTCCGGCACACCACATTACCGAACTGAAATTGATCGGTTGCCCTGATCCGAATCCAGTGAACCGCAGGTTCTTTTCGCCTGAACGAAATCGCTTGCCATCGAACCTTGATCAAATCGGTGAGCGGTACATCTCTCAACTTGCAAAAGAATGTGATTCGTGGCTCGATCGAATTGATTCATCCGAGCCATTTGGAGTTTTGTTTTCTGGAGGGATCGATTCAGGATCGGTCTTTCTCGTGCTCTATCATCTTCTCTTACAACGTGGCGAGGCACCACAGCGACTCAAAGCATTCACTCTATCTGTCGACGGAGCAGGACAGGATGAACAGCAGGCTGCCGACTTCCTGAAGCAACTTGATCTTGGTCTGTTTCTTGAAACAATCACCGTTCCGTCCTCAGCGATTGATTATCAGGCAACGATTCGAGTCATCGAAGATTATAAACCTTTGGATGTCCAAGCCGCAGCGATGGTCTATGCCCTCTGTCGAGGAATCCGCGAACGCTACCCGGATTGGAAATGGTTAATCGATGGGGATGGTGGCGATGAGAACATGAAGGATTATCCCATCGAAGAGAACCCGGAACTGACTATTCGCAGCGTCTTGAATAATACAATGCTCTACCAGGAAGGTTGGGGAGTTGACGCTGTGAAACATTCGCAAACTTATTCAGGGGGGCAAAGTCGAGGGCATATTCGTTCTTGGGCGCCTGCCAGAAAGTTGGGCTTCCGCGGATTTAGTCCTTATGCACTTCCGAATGTCATCGAAGTCGCTGAGGGAATTCCATTCATCGAATTAACCGACTGGGATCACGAGAAACTTTATTCCTTAAAAGGTGAAGTCGTTCGACGAGGCGTTCAAGCGGTCACTGGATTCGAAATGCCGATCTATGAGAAACGCCGCTTCCAAAAAGGAGTGACAAGCCCGGAAGTGTTCGAGGGACTCTTTCCGAAAGACGAAAGCGAATACCGTCAAGCATTTCAGGCGATCTATGGCTGAAAAATTTCCTACTTTTACATCAGCGGAGATTCTTGCGGTTCGTCCGAATCGAAATCATGTGAGTCGAGATCGACCCTATGCGTATCTTGTGGAACCGGAGTTCAATGCTCATTCTGAAGTTGTCGATGTCGCCACTCTATTCTTAACGAACAGCGAATGCCCTTATCATTGCCTGATGTGTGACCTCTGGAAGAACACCTTACCACGTTCCGAGGAGTCCGCTGATATTCCTCAGCAAATTCGCTTTGCATTGAAAGAACTTTCGCCAGCGCAAGAAATTAAACTCTATAACAGTGGGAATTTCTTTGATTCTAAAGCGATCCCGCCCGAGCAGTATGCGGAAATTGCGGAGTTGGTGAAAGGTTTCAAAACGGTCATTGTCGAAAACCATCCCAATTTATGCAGCGAGAGATGTGTCGAGTTTCAGGAGATGATTCGACCAGCCAACCTCGAAGTTGCACTCGGTTTAGAAACTTGTCATCCCGAGTTGTTAAGGACATTAAATAAGGGGATGACTCTCGCGGACTACGAAGGAGCAACCACTTTTTTGTTGTCTCACGATATCGCAATCAGAACCTTTATCTTGCTGAAACCACCATTTCTTGAAGAACAACATGGAATCGATTGGGCGCTGAAGTCAATCGACTATGCTTTTGGATTGGGAGTCAATTGTTGTTCGTTGGTGCCAACACGTGCTGGCAATGGGATGATCGAAGACCTACACGCACAGGGCGACTTCTCCCCTCCGAAAGGTTCTTCCATGGAATTCGTTTTAGAAGAAGGGATCAAGAAACAGCAGGGACGAGTCTTTATGGACCTCTGGGATGCAGAGAAGTTTTTTGCCTGTCAACATTGTCAAACTGATAGAATTGCTCGTCTCAATGAAATGAATCTGGCACAAAAAATCTTCCCATCCATTCGCTGCCGAATTTGTGAATCATGACGGTTGCAAAGAAATACGATGTTGCACTGTTGGGCGCAGGATTCGGGGCGAGTCTCCTTGCTGCGATTCTCAGCAAGCAAGGGTTAAAAGTCTGCATGATTGACCGAGAATCTCACCCTCGGTTTTCAATCGGAGAGTCATCAACGCCAGCAGCAGATATGATCTTGCCACGGCTCTGTGAGACGTATGGACTCGACGAATTGATGCCATTTTGTCGCTTCGGATCTTGGCGAAGTTCCCACCCAGAAATTGGTTGTGGGTGTAAGCGAGGCTTCAGCTACTTCTGGCATGGTGCTGGAGGTGAATATCAGGCAACAGAAAATCATCAGAATGAAATGTTGGTCGCTGCCAGTTCATCACGAAGCGTTGCAGATACGCAATGGTTTCGTGCGGACGTGGATCATTTCGTTTGCGACTATGCTGTTCGCTGCGGAACAGATTATTTCTCGCAAACAAATGTGGTTTCAATTTCTCATCAAGCAGATTTTGACTGGGAGGTGGCTCTTTCTGCTCAAGAGAAGTTGTCATCGATTCAGACTGATTTTCTAGTCGATGCAACAGGTCCAGCAGCGATACTTCTGAACCACCTGCAAATCGAAGATGAGACCTGTCGGCTCAAGACGAACACATCTGCAGTCTACAGCCATTTTAAAGAAGTTCCTAAAGCAGCTGAGTGGTTACAAAACTATAGAACTAATCAAACTGATTTCCCCTATCCGGTTGACGATTCTGCGATCCATCAGGTGTTCAACGATGGATGGTTATGGCAACTTCGCTTTGAGAATGGAGTCTGCAGTATTGGTTATGTCTCTAATCATGATTCGGACGCTCCCTCAAAAACTGATGTTTCTTGGGATGATCTATTAAAAGAGAAACCCGTACTCAAAGAAATCTTGGGGAGCGCGAGTGTCAGTCACATTCCGGGTAAGATCTATAAGACGAAGCGCCTGCAACGACTGCGAGAACAAGCTGCAGGGAGAGACTGGGCGGCGCTTCCGTTTACTGCGGGATTTATCTATCCGCTTCACAGCACCGGCATTGCACACACACTGCTAGGAGTTGAAAGACTGGCTGCAATGTTCACTCGATTCAATATAATATCTATTGAAGACGAGTTAAGCAGCTACTCAGAACGAACACTTAATGAACTTAGGCATATCGATCACATGGTTTCGCTTTGCTACGACAACCTGCATCGTTTTCCTCGGTTTAGAGCTGCGTGTATGATTTACTTCGCAGCGGCAACAACCTTCGAGAAAACTTACTTGCAGGGAGCTGATGGTTTCCTCTGTGCTGGTGACCTTGCATTTCAGACAATTTTGAATGAAGCCTCAATGGTCATGTCCGCGTCTTCAAATTTATCAAGATCTACCGAACGTGGTCCCGATCCAGCCGTCGATGCAATGAGAGGCTTAATAGAACCTTATAATCATGTTGGCTTGTTTCATCCCCAAAAGCCGAACATGTACTTTCACACCGCAGCGACGAAAGAGTAAGAAATGTCGAATCACTGATATCTAAAATATGCTGACATATTTCAACAATAGGCATTCAGACGGAAATAGAATACAAGCACGACGCGCAAGCGAGTGGGTGAACATACAGTGATCCACTTGCTTGCGCTGCGTGCTTGTATGAGAGAACATTTCTAGCATGTTACCTAAGTTCATTATCAGGAAATCACTATGGCAGAAGTAGCAACCATTTCCCCCTCAGAGCTCTCTGAGCAGAAATCGAATGAGTCGTTCGATTTGATCGATGTACGTACTCCGGTCGAATTTCGTGAAGTCCACGCTTCAATGGCAAAGAATTATCCGCTTGATCGGCTTGACCCTCAGCATATTATGCAGGGACGTGAAGGATCTGATGAGAAACTGTATGTCATCTGCAAAAGTGGAAGTCGTGGCAGGCAGGCATGTGAAAAATTTATCGCAGCGGGTTTCACAAATGTCGTCAACGTCGCAGGTGGAACTCAAGCATGGGATGCCGCTGGTCTTCCAGTTAAGCGAGGACAAAAAGCGATTTCGTTGGAGAGGCAGGTGAGAATCCTGGCAGGTTTTATCGTCCTTGTTGGTGCATTATTGGCGATCTTCGTGCATCAATATTACGCCGGGATTTCTGCATTCATTGGCGCTGGGTTAATGTTTGCGGGAATCACGGATACTTGTGGGATGGGCATGATGCTCTCGAAAATGCCATGGAATCAAGTGAAAGAAACGGGTGAGAACTGTTCTGTTCAGTAGCCTGATCAGAATCCATGGATGTTTTTGATATCCCAAATCATGCTATACTGAAAGTTGTTATCAGCCAGCGAGTTGATTCCGCAGGCTGAATGCAATGTCAACCCAACACGTTCCGAGTCATTGATGAATAGCTTCTCAAAATATATGTTTCTGGTACTCGGAAGCATCTACTCAATCAATGTGATTGCTGCTGAAGAAAAGCCTGTCGCGCATTGGGGTTTTAGTTCAGAAGATGCGACTTTGATGGAGTTACATGGTCAGGTTCATCGAGATCAGGCAGGTCCGCGACCACCGGAGTTTCCTGATTTTTCGGATGACAACACTGCTCTCAGGTTTGTTGGTGATGGATATTTCAGTGTTGATGACCCCGGAGCCGAGAGCGACTACGACTTTACTAACGGAGATTCCATCACGCTCGAAGCCTGGGTGAAATTGGATCAGACCTACGAAGGTCAATTGATGTACCTGGTTGGTAAAGGCAGAACGGGTTCACCCGGATTCAAACGTGATAATCAGAACTGGGCACTCCGGATCACGACTGTTAAAGGTGTCACTAAATTAAGTTTTTTGTTTGCGACGGAACAGAAGGCAGACAGTTCACACTGGCATCGTTGGACCTCGAAAGACGGTTTCGCCAAATCGTCTGGCTGGCATCATGTTGCAGTCTCCTACAAGTTTGGAGAGCCAGAAACCATTCGTGGCTGGATTGACGGTCAGCCAACAAAGGGTGTCTGGGACATGGGCGGAGCGACCAAGACTCCTCCAGTTGTCGATGACGATGCCGTCTGGATCGGTTCGTCGAATGGAGCAAGTGCGGGCAACACCTTCCGCGGCTTGCTCGACGAAGTCGTTATTCATCGCGCCTTGCTTGATGACAAAGCGGTCGCTGCAAAATTTAATCGCCTGGGAGGTCCTCGTGTGATTGGTCCGCAACCTGAAGTGATGCCCGATCTGAAAACGATTCCAGCTGGAAAAGTTCTCTTCACATTTGGAGAAAATCTCCCATCAAACGCCCGCTGGTTGAATGAAGGGGAAGCCTGGCCGGTTGAACATTCTCGCTGGTTGGGAAATGAATTCCTTTTGCCTCGTCTGCCTCTGCGGTACGACGACTGGGGAATTCGCAAGGGCTGGGGAGCGCCAGTGTTTGTGCGGATGGCTGCGGACGTAAAGATTCCTGCTGGGGAACATCGCCTTCTGCTGCGGGCACGCTCACTGAGCCGTTTATGGATCGACGGCAAGATCGTCGCTAGAACAGTTAAGAATCCTCATGGTGGTGGGAATACTCAACCGATTGTTCCCATCGCTGACCCTCCTGTGCCTGGTGCGCGGATTGTTCGATTTCCACAGCAGGAAGTGATCGAAACATTTGAATTGACGCCGGAACAAGCTCAGTCTGGAACCGTTAGAGTGATACTGGAACTTGTCGTGGGCGGACCTCAACACAGAATAGAATCGGGCGAAGTCAGCGTCTCAATCCAACCTGCAGGCGAGGGCGATTTCTACGTCATCAGACCGGTCGGTACAGAGAAGCTTCCTCTGACGGATGTTGCGGTAGAGCCTGTGTTGGAAGAGATCGAACACAGCCTCAATGAATACGATGATCAAACCCGTCGTCTGGCGGCTGCGTCTCAAAATGAATTCTGGAAGAAGCGTCATGCTTTCGCCTCTGAATGGACTCAAGAAAACCCTTTGAGTGATTCGCATATTGCAATCAATTCGAACAATGCAATTGATGAGTTTATCGAGAAGAAGATCCAGCGCTCTCTCGAGAGTGCTGAAGAGCATGATGTTGAGCAAACGAAGAATTTCCACGAAAATGTTCTACCGATCCTCAAGGAACAGTGCTTCCGCTGTCATGGTGACAAAGAACAGGGTGGATTGAGGCTGAACCGGAGAGAGTTCGCCTTGTTAGCAGGAGACTCTGAGGTTCCAGCAGTCGTTCCCGGTGACCTAGAAGCAAGCGAACTCATCCAGAGAATTCGAGCAGGTGATATGCCACCGACAGAGGAGGGACTTTCAAAACAGCAGATAAAGACGTTAGAAACTTGGGTCGCCGACGGTGCGATTTGGCCGAGTCTCCCAATCACCGAAGCAGAAGTTGCGCTTTCACATATTGTTAATGACGCAGCTTTCCTAAGACGAGCTTACCTCGACACGATTGGTGTACCGCCTGCTGAATCAGAAGTGACAGAATTCTTGCAAAATCACGATCCTGAGAAGCGTTCGGCTGTTGTTCAAAAACTACTCAACGATGACCGTGTTGCCGACCATTGGGTCAGTTTCTGGCAGGATTTGCTCGCTGAAAACCCAACCTTATTAAACGCTTCATTGAACAGCTCCGGACCATTTCGCTGGTTCCTTTATGATGCGCTCAAAGATGGGAAATCTTTGGACCGCATGGTGACTGAACTGATTCTCATGCGCGGTGATGCTCACTACGGCGGCAGTGCCGGATTCGGATTGGCAGGGGAAAACGATGCTCCGATGGCTGCCAAGGGGCATATTATTGCATCGGCATTTCTGGGGATCGAGCTGCAATGTGCGCGCTGTCACGATTCACCCTATCACAGCACGACTCAAGCTGATCTCTTTTCATTGGCAGCGATGCTTCAGCGAAAGCCTTTAGCTCCTCCCAAAACGAGTCGAGTCCCTGATGCGTTCTTCGAAGAAATGACACGTGAGTCGCTTATTCAAGTGACATTGAAATCAGGCGAGCAGGTTCAACCGGACTGGCCGTTTGCTAAGTTCACAGAAGTTGAAGACAATGAAGCTCTTGATGCCTTACTACAGAAACCGAAGGACAGTCGCGAGCGCTTAGCAGCGTTAATCACGGCACCCCAGAATCAAAGATTTCCACGAGTGATTGTCAATCATCTTTGGAAGCGATTGATCGGGACCGGGATTGTGTAACCAGTCCACGACTGGGAAGGGAAGCAGGCTTCGCATCCGCAGTTACTCGATTGGCTCGCTCAGGAATTCGTTCTCAGTGGGTACGATTTTCGGCATGTGTTAAGTCTGATGATGAATTCGCAGGTCTATCAATGTGAAGCGATAGGAAACAACCTTATTGCTTCAGCCGATCAGCGGTTCTTCAATGCACCTGATCCTCGCAGGCTCACTGCGGAGCAAATTGTTGATTCTTTATTCGCTGCAACGGGAGAGAGAATTGAGGTCGAGGAATTAACATTCGTGCATGACGGAGT